>CAYRCN010000025.1:0-14237 GCA_964422805.1 uncultured bacterium
TCAGCTGAACTCCCGAGGTTCCGGTCGCGTTGCCGAGCTGAACGTGACGTGAACCATCTGTCGTGGATTGTGTGGGAATGAGAGAAAACTCCCCCCCTTTGTTGCCGTAATGTACAAATGCGCCACCTTCAAGTGATTCTCCATTGTTGTACTGGGGAGCTCCCACGATTATGTCCGGATATCCGTCTCCGTTTACGTCTCCCGCAGAGGAGACAGAATGGCCGAATTGTGAATATGCCTGATCGCAGTCACACGACCAATACATATGACTAAGCCCGGAGTGTATTCCATAAAATATCAATGCCTTTCCTTCATCGTCGTAAGAAGGAACACCCACGATTACATCCGAATATCCATCGTTGTCTAAATCTCCCGCAGAGGAGACGGAGTAGCCGAAGTGTCCGTCTTCCTGACCTACAGCCATGATCCAGTCAGCAGACGGGGAGAGTCCCGATGAACTTCCCATATAAGCGCCTGCCTTTCCTTGATTCACTTCTGAACCGTCAGCCATATAAGCACCAACAATCACATCGGAATACCCGTCTCCATTTACATCACCCGCAGAGGAGACAGACAAGCCAAAAAACGCGCTGTCTTCATCGTACTCGGCGGTCCAGTCTGCAGAAGCAAACAATCCCGAAGAACTACCGAGATATACGAAAGCGCCGCCCTCCTCCATGTTTCCGTTGTCGTAATAAGGGGCGCCCACAATCACATCCGAATACCCGTCGCCGTTCACATCACCCGCCGAGGAAACCGAGGTGCCGTAGTTTGCGCCTGCCTGATTGGATTCGCCGAACCAGTCGGCTAACGCGTAAGGAAGCCCGGAGGAACTTCCATGATATACAAACGCAACCCCTTCATCTGTCTCTCCATTGTCGTAATGATGAGCACCAACAATCACATCCGAATATCCATCACCATTCACGTCCCCTGCCGAGGAGACTGAGGTGCCCACACATGCGCCTCCCTGACCGGCAGTAAAGACCCAATCGGAAGACAAAGATAACCCCGAGGAACTTCCATGATATGCAAATACCATTCCTTCATTGGTTTCTACGTTGTCATAATAAGGAGCTCCCACAATAACATCCGAATACCCATCGTTGTTTACGTCTCCCGCCGAGGAGACGCATCTTCCGAAGTTTGCGCTTTCCTGATTGGATTCAGCCGACCAGTTGGGAGTTTCTGAGAGTCCGGAGGAATTTCCATGGTACGCAAACGCCATTCCCTCACCCGATTGTCCATTATCATAATAAGGAGCGCCCACAATCACATCCGAATATCCATCCGCGTTTACATCACCTGCAGAAGAGACAGACCAGCCTAAGTTCGCGCTTTCATTATCGGATTCAACCATCCAGTCGCTAATATCATTAGGCTCTGATTCTTTACGGCCATGATACACAAATGCGCCGCCTTCAGCCCATTGTTCGTTGGAGTATTCATTAGCGCCCACAATCACATCCGAATAACCGTCACCGTTCACATCTCCCGCAGAGGAAACCGAACAGCCGAATTTTGCGCCCTCCTGAGTGGAAGCCTTAACCCACTCGTACGAAGACAGACCATCAGTGCTTCCGTAAAACGCAAATGTGTAACCATCATCGGAGTAATAAGGGGCCCCCACAATCACATCCGAATATCCGTCCCCGTTTACGTCACCTGCTCCGGATACGGAGTAGCCAAGACCAGCATCAGAATCATTTGTGTTCCTTGTCCAGTCCGCGGTCACGGGTAATCCTCCGGAACTTCCATGATATACAAATACTAAACCTCCATAACCCCCGGAAGGAGCCCCCACAATCACATCGGAATATCCGTCTCCGTTTACGTCTCCCGCTCCGGATACGGAGTGGCCAAAGTTGGCGTTAATTTCATCGGGTTCGGTTCTCAAATTGGGAGATTCGGAAAGCCCGGAAGAACTCCCGTGAAAAACGTAAGCCACTCCCTCATCCGTTAGACCATGGTCGTAATAAGGAGCGCCCACAATCACATCCGAATATCCGTCTCCGTTTACGTCACCCGCTCCGGATACGGAGTAACCAAACCTTGCGTTTTCCTGACCGGATTCATATGACCAGTTGGGAGTTCCTGAAAGTCCGGAAGAACTTCCATGATATACATATGCTCTTCCTTCATTCGTTTCTCCGACATCGTACCTATCAGCCCCCACAATCACATCCGAATATCCATCGTTGTTCACATCTCCCGCAGAGGAGACCGAATAGCCAAAGGCTGCACTTATCTGATTGGACTGCGCTGTCCAGTCGGGAGTTTCTGAAAGTCCGGAGGAACTGCCATGATATACAAATGCCATTCCTTCATTTCCCTCTTCGATATCGTACTGGTAAGCTCCCACAATCACATCCGAATATCCGTCACCGTTTACATCTCCCGCAGAGGATACGGCGTAGCCAAACCATGAGTCTTCCTGATCGGATTCATATGACCAATCGGGAGTTTCTGAAAGCCCGGAGGAACTGCCATAATATAGGAATGCTCCTCCGCTATTCGTTACTCCACCGTCGTACAGATGAGCCCCCACGATCACATCCGAATATCCATCGTTGTTAACGTCGCCCGCCGTGGAGACGGATATACCAAAATATGCAGAAGCCTGATCGGATTCAGCTGTCCAGTTCGCAGTCTGGCTAAGACCTCTGTCTTTAGCTGAAGCTGACACGCTTAATTTTTCACCGGATGAATTGGTTGAATAAATATTAGCGCTTATCTTTATCGGGTATACTATATCTCTATCATCCGGTGAAACACTTAAATTTCCTTCTTTCTCTGATAGAGAATAAGGTATTTCATTTTCGTCCGCGTCTTTAATCCCGTTTATTTGGTATATAATCTCCTTTTCGTCGCTTCTTAATACAAATCTGTCTTCTTCTGTTTCAATATTAAGATTTTCCGTTTCAACAATAAAATTTAATGAGAAATTATCTTCTGAGTTGATATTCTCTTCTATTGAGAGATTCTGCTGGATTCCGCTTTCTGAATTCGAATAAACAATTTCAACACCATCGCCTATGTATAAGATATTATCTCCGTTAATCGCAACATCTGAATTGTCGAAAATCTTTTTATCATTATCATCACTGGTAACCGCAATCGATTTGATTTTTAAATTCCAGCTTTGTTCATCAACAATCACTCTATCCATGAGTTCGATTCCGTTTTCGTCAAAGTACGCGCGAAGATTGTTGGCTCTATTCGCGAGATGATATTTCGGAGTTTTGAATTGTTCGCCCTTATAATCGGATTTCTGTAATGACGGTTTGTATTCTTCTTTCTCTATATGCTCCATCGCCTTTTTCATCCATGGATCAGATACAACTGGTTCGCTTTCTTCCGTTGCCGCTATGATAAGAGGACTAAACAAACAAACGACTATACTGATTGATAAGAAAAAACTTTTCATAAAAACCTCCCTGGTTTTTTCCTGTTAACAATATAAATAAAGTAGATGCTTTTTTATATATTAATAATCATGGTATGAATTTTTTAGAGTTTTGTCAAGCTATTTTTTTACCACAAGCCCAACACCCGAAAATAGTAACCACAGATAACACTGATTAACACAAGATTTTTTTGTTATTGTTTTTTACTATTCTACTCAACCACTCAACAATTTAAAAACTCAACATAGATTCTAAGAATCTATGTATGGAACAACAAATAGCACAAATGATTTTATTGTTTTTTCTTTTGACTCATGACTCAAGTTCGATGACTGCGGTTCCGTCAATTTCTCCTTTTGATACTTTTATAAGAGCTTCGGGTAAATGTTCGAAATCAAATAGTTCTACTCGCGATTTTATTTTAAGTTCATCTGCGATTTTTAAAAACTCTATTCCATCCGCGCGGGTTACATTCGCCACAGATTTAATGCTTCGTTCCATCCAGAGTAGTTTGGTGTAATCTTTGATCTCAATAGGCGACATGTAAATGGGGGAGAGAATAAGTCTTCCGCCAGGTTCGAGAAGCGATAAAATATAAGAGACAAGCTTTCCCGCGGGAGGATAGAATATCGCGGCATCCAGCTTTACGGGGAATTTATCGGCGTAGTCCCCAACCCAGTCTGCTTTCAATTCCTTTGCCGAGTTTTGATTATGCTTACTCCTTGTGACGACGAAACACTCTATATCTTTTGCTTTGGCGATTTGAAGAATAAAAGAAGCAGTCGGTCCGAATCCAAAAAGTCCTAATTTTTCGCCCTTCTTAACATCTGCAAGACGATATCCCCTGTATCCTGTTATTCCAGCACACATAAAAGGCACCTGTTCGATAAATGAATGATTCTTTCCCAGGTGATAGGCAAAATCTTGTTTAATAACGATATATTCTGTGTATCCCCCATCGACGTCCCAGCCTGTGAATTTCGCGTCCGGGCATAAATTTTCTCTTCCCGAAACGCAGAATTTACAGCTTCCGCATGAACTATATAACCAGGCTGCACCTGCCCGGTCTCCTTCTTTGAATGAGGTTACAAGACCTCCTATTTCATCTACTATTCCGACGATTTGATGGCCGGGTATTAAGGGTTTTTTATGCAACGGTAAATCGCCTTCTATTTCGTGTAAATCCGTTCTGCAAATACCTGTGGCTTTAATTTTTATTCTTATTTCGTTTTTTTTGACTTCGGGTAGCGGAATTTCTTTTTTGATAAGGGGTTTTGTTTCGACTTTCCCCTGTTTCGGAAGAACCCAGGCTCTCATTTCTTTATATTACGCTGATGTTATTAAGAAGGCTTTCTGGCTGGGTTTTATATAATTTAATTGCTTCCGGTATTGAGTTTAAGATATCGGTTGCTGTGATACCGTCTTCTCCTTTTTTCTCAGCCGCGATATCTCCTGCAAGACCGTGTATGAGAACTCCAATTCTGACTGCGTTTTTAAACATGTTCTTTTCGCTATCGGAAGGAACAACTTTGAACATTGCGGCAATTATTCCGGTAAGGACATCGCCCGAACCTGCGGTAGCCATTCCCGGATTTCCTGTAAGGTTTATAAAGACTTCTCCGTCCGGACATCCAATGAGCGAATTTGCTCCTTTAAATACAATAAAGCAACCATATAAAGCAGATTTTTCTCTAGTAGTTTGCACTCTATTTGTTTTAGTCTCTTTTGTTTTTCCTCCGAATAATCTTATAAACTCTGCCGGGTGGGGAGTTAAAACAGTTAAATCCTTTCTTTTTTTGAGTATTTCCGGATTTCCTTTTAGGGCGGTCAGACCATCTCCGTCAAGTAAGAGAGGTTTTTTAATCTTCGTTATGAGGCTCAAAGTGAGCTCTTGAGTTTCTTTGTCGAGAGAAAGTCCCGGACCCATTACAACGAAGTCAACACCTTTGGAAAATTCAATCAGTTCTTCAAGATTAGCTTTCGAGATTGACCCCGCTTTTGTTTCTTTTTGTGGTAAAAGCACGAGTTCCTTACCTTTTTTTCCGACGAAAGAAGAAATAGACTCAGGAGCAGCAAGATAAGAAAGTCCTCCACCTGATTTGAGAAAAGACATGGCGGAAAAATATGGAGCTCCCAGATATCTCTTTGCTCCCGAAATAAAGAGGCATTTTCCGAAAGAACCTTTATGTGTATCCTTTCCTCTTTCTTTTAGTTCTGAAGGATAGTTAATCGCGGTTTTTATAGCTTTATCGTTGTAGAGCTCCGGAGGAAAAGAAATATGAGATACAAAAAGCTTTTTCCAATGTTCATATCCGGGGTAGTTAATATTTCCTATTTTTGGAAGTCCAAATGTTACCGTTATATCACTTTTAACTGCGATTCCCATGATTTCTCCGGTGTCTCCGTTGATACCGGAAGGAATATCTACACTTACGACTTTTTTACCGGATTTATTTATAAGTTCGATTGTTTTTTTATAAAGCTCTTTGACTTCTCCCGAAAGTCCGGTCCCGAGCATTGCGTCAATTATTACGTCGTTTTCTTTTAAAGCCTTTTGTATTTCTTTTTGATTTGGTTTTTTCTTGATGGATACGCCAATCTTTTTTAATATTTTAAAATTCTTTTTAGTAATTCCTTTTAATTTTTGTTCATCGGTAAGCAGGAATAGGTTAAGTCTTGCGCCGTTTGAGTAAAGTTTACGGGCCACAACCATTCCGTCGCCACCGTTATTTCCGCTTCCTGCGAGAATCAGGAATTTTTTGTCTTTAATCCCGATTTCTTTTTCGATTGCGTAGAAAACCGCATTGCCTGCATTTTCCATTAAGAGTATTTCGTCGATGCCATATTTTGCTGCGGCGGTAGAGTCGAGTTTTCTCATTTCCGAAACGGAAGCTACTTTCATTATTCCTCCTGTGTTTTAGTTATTTTATGATTTTCTAAAGGATATGTCAAGACTTGAACCTCCCCCTGCGGAAAATTTATTGAACCACAAAGCCCGCAAAGATCTCAAAGCTACCCAGCACAACCCATTTAATTTTTAGTTATTAAAGCACTGCTCAACCCCCAAGAGAATATTGAACCACAAAGCCCACTAAATTTTTTTGACTAAAACCTAACACCTAAATGCCCTTGACTATAACAGGTATTTTTTTTATCTTATAATTACGGATGAAAAAAGGAATCTTTATATTCAGAAAAGGAGATTAAAAATGATAGATTTAAAGTTATTTTCCATTATCTTTTTGCTGTTTTTCGTTGCTTGCGTATCTACTCAAGAGAAGAAAAAAAATGTAGAACAAAATGAGGTGCAGAAAGTTACCGATGCGGAAAAATATTTTAGTTTTGGTTATGAAGATATGAAACATGGGGATTATGATATGGCAATTTCTAATCTTGAGAAAGCCATTAAAGAGGATTCTTTCTATGTAGATGCTTATCTCTTGCTGAATGAAGCTTATAAGACAGTAGGGGATACTAATAGTGCCCTTAGTATTCTTAAGGAAAAGGTGGAAACTTTTCCTGATCCGGAGGGCAATCGTAAAATAGCTCTGTCTTATGCATCTCTGTTAGATAAGACGGGTGAATCTGAAAAAGCGGAACAGCTTTTCCTGGATATTATACAAAAGCACCCCACAGATGCTAATAGTTATGATATGTATGCCAGTTTTCTTGAATCAAAAGGCAGAAACGATAAGGCTTTAGAAAATTATAAAATAGCCTATAAATATGGTCCTGAAAATCCCGGGATAGTTTTTAGATATGGAAATATTTTGTTTGAACTTGGACATTATCGGGAAGCAATTCCGTTATTAAAGAAGGCGAAAGAGACTTTTGTTGATGATATAGAGATTATGAAGAAAATTGCTGAATGTTACAGCGAGCTCGGCGAGTACGAAAACGCTATTGAAGAATACAAATCCATAATAAAAATGTTTCCCGAACATGTTTCCAGTAGAATAGAAATAGGTAATGCATATTTGAAATTGAAACAGTATAAGAATGCCGAGAGTTATTATAAGGAAGCATTAGAAATAGAACCCGAAAATTTAAGTGTATATTATCAGCTTATTAATCTTGAGCTTACCAGAAAGAACCTTTCCGGGGTTAAAAAATATATAGATAAGGGTTTTTCTATCGATCCGGGCGACGCCATTCTTTTGGCTCTTTACGGGGAATACTATTATCGCTTGGGTTTAGATGATATGGATAATAAAAAGTGGAGGTTGGCAAAAGAACATTTTGAGGAGGCTGTAAGTATCTGGCAAAAAACAATAACCAAGACAAATGATCCGAAATGGATAAATTATGCGCAGGAAGGTATTAAGAAAGCTCAAGAGAACATAAAGCGGGTCGAAGATGTTATATGGTAATTTTTGTCGAAAAATCTATTCGATTTTTCTAATTAAAAAGGCGGGGGTTTCCCGCCTTTTTAATTATTGTATTTTTTTGTCTCACTGTAGATGAATCATCTTCTTTGTTTGATTAAAGCCTTTATCTGTTTCCAGTCTGTAAAAATAGACAGCACTAGCGACTTTTCTACCTGAGTTAGTGGTTCCATTCCAATTAACACTATGGTAGCCCGCTTCGACTTCATTGTCTATTAGTACTGTAACCACTCTTCCCATAACATCGTAAATCAGGAGACGAACGTTGGAAGGTTCCGGACATCCGAATTGTATCACGGTATTCGTGGAGAATGGGTTGGGATAGTTTTGTTTGACGAAAAAGACTTTAGGTATTCCTTCTTCGATTCCAGCACTACTAACATGCAGATGTGAAGGCACGCTTGTCTCAGGGTTTTCCGGGTCATTGCTGGAAATAATGATGTCCGCATAGTGGTCACCAACGCTCATACCGGTAGCATCAAAAGTAACTTCTACTGATACGCTGTCTCCTGATGAAATAGTATCCGAGACAGGAGTTACAGATAGCCATTTGGGGCCAATCGTGAATTCTACCGCAAGACTGTCATGGATGTAATCCGTGTTGAATGCTACCTGTAATCCGTCACCACCGGTTATATTTTCGATTCCGATAGTATTGCCCGCTATATCGAAACTGTTATATGTGTTTAGATATTGAATGGTTATTCTTCCCGACCGGTGCAGTATGACTTCTGCGTTAATACGACCACTTGCTCCGTATTCTCCGTAATCTACAAATTGGATGATTAATTTATCTCCGGAATTTTCGTAATAAACAGAGCCATCTGGATAAAGGTCATCCCAGCACCAGGCTATAATATTGTTTGGAGTATTGCTCGTTGGAATGGGCTGGTTGCTATAAGAAGAATAATCACTTGTCGGGCCAAAACCAATAAGACCGTTGGAGGAGATATAAAACTCAGTATAAACAGTATCGTAAAAAGGAAACTCAAAACTTATCTGGTAAGGCCCAGCAAAGTTATCGTCACTTAGTCCTGTTACCTGTGTGCCGGTCGAACTAATATCGGCCCACTCAAATTCACAGCTACCCCCTTCATCGCTGTCACTCCATGTATATCCGAATAAGTCAGGTCCACCAGCACGTAAGACTACCGGGTCGCCTTTACGGGAATCGACTTCGCCTTTTTTAACTTCCAAATACTCAAACTGGCTCGACAATGAAATATTTCTGGCGGGTGTTTTATTTGTACTTAATGATGGTAAAACTGTACCGCCTGTTGAAATATCGAAAATCAGTTCCATAACACCTGAATTGTAAATTGTTAAAGTATGAGTAGATGTTTCCTCTTGATTTAGAGTGTCACTTAAAGAATCGGGAGCGACAGAAATAATAGGCGGTTCTATACATTCGCCCATCAAGCAAATTGCTAAAGTTGGATTAACCGGATCATTAGATGTTATGGTTAAATTACCCGGAATGATTCCCGTCGAACTTGGTGTGAAGGTAATAGCAACCCCCCTGTTTTCTCCGGCGTTTAAGATGAAATTATTCGTATCAACCGTGTAATCCGAATTATCGGATGAGATATCGTATACTGTAAGAGGATCTGTTCCCTCATTCGAAATAATTAACGTATCACTGGAGGAATAACCGGGGAAAACAATACCATAGTCCAGGGTGTCCTCAGAAACAGCAATGTCCGGTGCGCCTGTAACATGTAAATGGGTAGGGACAGCTACTTCCGGCTCATCAGGGTCATTGCTGGAAACAATTATATTCGCATGATAATCACCGCTGGATAGGTCGGTTGCGTCAAAGGTAATTTCTACAAACGCGCTATCACCTGCCTGAATAGTGCCAGAGGTGGGGTTACAATACAACCAGGAAACATAAGATAAAGTCCAGAAAGCAGTATTGTGAAGAATTAAAGGAATGTCTCCTGTCCAATATCCGGGATTCCCAAAATAAATGTTTACTCCCGCGACATTCGAACCTTTTGTTGCTATAAAAGGTAATCCTTCGGTGGTATCGCTATCCCATTCAGCAATCAGCTCGGCTCCCGTGGCAATAGAAGTCTCCACTAATGCATTGCCCAATGCTGCCGTAACTCCTGCCATAATAGGATGACTTGCATTAAAATTTCCTAAATTTAGTGGGCCTATAGGTCCGGATCCAATATTAAAGGGCGTATAACCCTCGTTTAATAATCTTCCCTGAATCGAATAACCACTAGCAAAAGATGGTACCGTTAAAATAACTCCTCCTCCGGCATCTAAATAGTCTGCTAAAACATTACCTAAGGCCGTTGGGTCGTCAAAAGGATAGTTATTTGCAGTAATTACACAATCGTACTCCAGGAGCGTAGCCAGGGAAGGCGTAGCTGAGTACGCGTCAAAAACTTCTACCACAGAGATATCAGGAAAACTAAGCAACAAAGATTGCATCTCCGATACATCCCCGCTGCTTTTCAGAATTAGGAGCCTAATATCGATAGCCATTTTATTTCCTAATCTTATTTCCCCGGGATTAATCTCTTCTCTGGAGGCAGGGTGGCCTGAGTTATACGGCTTATCTGTAAATTCTTTATATTCTTGAGCGTTAAGTTTTTTTACGGAGGGGACTCCGATTGAAACTGGACGTCCTGAGATGTACGGGTTATCTGAAAATCCTGTAGATAGTTGAGGCGTAAGTTTTCTCCCGGCAAGTGTTCCGAGGAACCTTTTGGTTTTTACCTGCACCTTATTCATTAATATTCCTGCTGCTTCTTCAATCGAAATATTGAAGTTTAAATCACTTCCTCCCGTGTTATAAATCATTAAAGTATCGGTAGACGTCTCGCCTGTAAATAAAGTATCGCTGAATGAATTGGGTGAAACCGAAATGTCCGGAGGTTCCACACATTCACCCAGTAAGAAGACCGTTAGATTTGGATTATCCGGGTCATCTGAAACGATAGTTAAATTTCCCGTAATTGTTCCTGTCGAACTCGGAGTGAAGATGACCTCGACTTCCCGCGTTTCTCCGGGATATAAGATAAAATTAGTAATATCCACCGTGTAATCCGAATTGTCGGATGATATGTCGGATACCGTGAGCGAATCGGTTCCAACATTTGAAACGATTAACGTGTCAGTGGAAGAATAACCGGTGAAAATAGTACCATAATTCAGGGTATCGGCAGAAACAGCGATATCTGGCGCGCCTGTTACATGCAAATGAGCAGGTACGACTAATTCCGATTCGTCAGGATCATTACTGTTAATAGTGATATCCGCATAGTAATCACCACCATATAAGCCGTTTGCATCGAAGGTAACTTCCACTTTTAAACTGTCGCCCGATGGAATGGTATCCGAAACAGGCTCTACAGATAACCAGGTTGGACCAATCGAGAATTTTACTGCAAGACTATCATGTATATAATCCGTGTTGAATGCTACCTGTAATCCGTCACCACCGGTTATATTTTCGATTCCGATAGTATTGCCTGATATATCGAAACCGTTATATGTGTTTAGATATTGAATGATTATTTGACCCGACCTATAAATTATGACTTCCGCGTTAATACGACCGCTCCCGCCGTATTCTCCGTAGTCCACAAATTGGACAATAAGCCTGTCTCCAAAATCCTGATAATAAACAGAACCGTTAGGATAAAGGTCATCCCAGCACCAGGATATAATATTGTTTGGAGAACTGGTCGTGGGAATTGGCTGATTGCTGAGACTGGAATAACCGCTTGTCGGACCAAAACCGATAAAACCGTTGGAAGAAACATAAAACGCAGTAAAAACGGAATCGTAAAAAGGAAACTCGAAACTTATCGGGTAAGGTCCAACATAGTAATCATCACTTAGTCCTGTAATCTGGGTACCGGTCGAACTGATATCGACCCAATCGAATTGAAAGCTTCCTCCTTCATCGCTGTCTATCCAGGTGTATCCGAATGAGTCAGGGCCACCGGCACCTAAAACTACAGGGTCGCCCTTTCGAGGGTCAATTTCGCCTTTTCCAACTTCTAAATACTCAAACTGTCTTGATGAAAATGAAGTCATGCCAGCAGTTGTCTTACCCAATGCTTCTAACACCATCTCGCCGATTGAAATATCAAAGAACAGATCACTTCCTCCGGTATTATAAATCGTTAAAGTATCGGTGGACGTCTCACCCGTAAACAAACTATCACTCAACGAATCGGGCGAAACCGAAATATCGGGAGGCTCCAGGCTTTCTCCCTGCAAGAATACATTCAGGGATGGTTCATCCGGGTCATCAGAAGTGATGGTTAGATTCCCCGTGATTATTCCCAACGAACTGGGCGTGAAGGTTACCACAACCTCCTGTTCTTCTCCGGGATCTAAGATGAAATTAGTAATATCTACAGTATAATCCGAATTGTCGGATGATATGTCGGATACCGTTAGTGAATCGGTTCCAACATTTAAGACGATCAATGTATCGGTGGAAGAATAACCGCTGAAAACAGTACCATAATCCAGCGTGTCTTCCGAAACAGTAATATCAGGAGCGCCTATCACATGTAAATAAGCAGGGACAGAAACTTCCGGCTCGTCAGGGTCATTGCTGGCGACAATTATGTCTGCGTAGTAATCGCCACCGTAAAGATTTGTGGCGTCAAAGGTGACTTCCACAATTAAGCTATCACCTGCAGGAATGGAACCTGATGTGGTATCAACATAAATCCAGTTTACTACTGGTGATGAAGAAACAACCCATGTTGCTCCATTATGTAACGTTCCATCGTTATTATTAGGGGAGGCATCATAGGCAGTATCACCTGAGCCTTCGTTGAATTTCCAATAGCCAATTAAACCCGATTCTGTGCCTAGGAGTTCTCGATACATATTTGACTGAATCTCAGGTTGTGTACGCGCAACGTTCCAGATACGTATTTCATCCAGCTGACCCTTAAAATTAGGATGAAAAGATAAATCATATGTACCCATACGAAAAGGTTGGCCGGTGTTCCTGTTCATTGTAATTGTTGAAGGAGTCATACTCCTTTCCAGATTTCCGTTGATGAATAACTCCAATGAGGTACTCGCCGAATCGAAGACTCCAGCAACATGAGTCCATGTGTAAGGTGAAATTGTGTCACTTCTTATCTCGGTCATACCGCCAGTCGAGCCGGATATTGCCAGCTCAATTATACCTGGCGCAGGTATATCTATACCGTATTCATCATCTGAAGAACCTCCACTACCCCACTTACCTAAAATTTCCCGTGGTCGGATTGGATCTTCTCCCACGTTCATCCAACATTCAAGAGTAAAGGCTCCTCCTATCGCACTTAAAGAAGGGTGATCTGGTACTTCAACATAATCATTTACTCCATCAAATTCTAAAGCGTATGTTGAGCCTTCCCCCTCAATCGAAATAACAAAGTTTAAATCACTTTCTCCCGTGTTATAAATTGTTAAGCTATGGGTTGATGTTTCACCCGTAAATAAAGTATCACTCAACGAATCGGGTGAAACCGAGATGTCCGGAGGTTCCACGCATTCTCCCCGCAGAAAAACTGTTAAACTCGGGTTGTTCGGATCGTCGGAAGTAATGGTTAAAGTTCCTGTGATAGTTCCAAGCTCGCTTGGCGTAAATGTGACCACTATATCTTGCGTTTCATCCGGGTCCAGCGTAAAACTTGTAATATCGACAGTAAAATCAGAATTATCAGACGAGACATCACTAACATTCAGCAAGTCAGTTCCGACATTTGAAACGATTAACGTGTCGGTGGAAGAATAACCGCTGAAAACAGTACCATAATCCAGCGTGTCTTCCGAAACAGTAATATCAGGCGCGCCTGTCACATGTAAATGAGCGGGTACGACTAATTCCGGTTCATCAGGGTCGTTACTGTTAATAGTGATATCCGCATGGTAATCACCACCATATAAGCCGGTTGCATCGAAGGTAACTTCCACAATTACGCTATCATCTACCGGAATGGTACCTGAGGTGGGTTCGGCCGAAAGCCAGCTGATCGAAAGGAACATAATCTCATTCTCTATGAGCTCAACAATATCAAGTTTTCCATCGGAATCATCATCTGCGTTGAAGTTCATTGCTTGAAAAGCATTAAACAGACAATTTTCTTCCGCATTAAGCACAATCGTACCGTAATCGGGATAACCTTCGAAGTAAGCCAGTTGAGTAGCGCCAGCAAGAATATCCACAATCTCACCATCTCTGTAATACTGGTTATCCGTCCAGAATAAACTGTCTATATCGTTTGGATTATTAAAGATTAAATGTCCGGGATTAACAGCATAGAAGTTTAAAGGCGTTGTAAAATCCGAAACAAAATCAATACCTAAACTTGTAAGCAAAGGATGTGAAGAATAAGCGAAAAGAGCCCAGTCGGAATATATCAAAAAACCGCCGTTTTCTTGATAGGCATTAAGTGAATCAAGTACTTCA
>CAYRCN010000026.1:0-14223 GCA_964422805.1 uncultured bacterium
TGACAGGCAAGATTTCCATGCCCCATTATTTCTTCTTCTGGTATTTTTAATCTCATAATTTTAAACCTTTCCATATAATATCCGATTTCGGCTTCTCGTTTCTAATTACATCCTGGTATATTTCGATAATATCTTTACTGGATACATCTCTACCCCCCAAACCTGTTACTACGCCAAATATAGGAGGTTTCTTTTTTTCGTTATACATAGCAGCTTTGATTTCCTGATAAAATATACCTGAAGCGCCGAATCCAATGTTTCTGTCAATTACAATAGCTTTATCTACGGAACTTAAAATCCCGCGGACCTTTTCAGCCGGAAAAGGCCTAAAAACTCTTATCCGCAGAAGACCAACCTTTTCACCTTTCTCGCGTAAACTATCAACTGCGTTTCTCGCAGTTGAAGCTATTGTTGATGAAGAAACGATTAAGCTCTTCGCATCAGAAACCTTATAAGTCTCTACCAGTCCATATCTCCTACCGAATATACTTTCAAATTCTTCTCCCACTTCTTCCCACTTGTTTAAAGCCTCTTCCATCGCTTTCTGAATTTTATATCGGAATTCAAAATAATTGTCAGGATTAGCAAGACCTCCAAATGCATGCGGTTCATCAGGATCTATCTTATATTTTCTCCGATAAGGCGGAAGAAATTCATCCACTTTCTCCTGTGGAGGTATTTCGACCGTTTCCGAAGTATGCGAAAGAACGAAAGCTGCCAGAATCACCATTGCAGGCAAATCAAGCGATTCTGCGACCTTGTAAGCCTGAATAACCGAATCCAGAACTTCCTGGTTGTTCTGAGCATAAAGTTGCATCCAGCCTGTATCTCTCTGCGATAGCGAATCGTTTTGCTCAGTCCAGACAGACCAGGGAGGGGCAAAGGCTCTGTTGATATTACCCATCACGATAGGAGTCCTGGCACCTGTTGCCCAATGGAGCATTTCATGCATATGAGCTAAACCCTGTGCGGAGGTAGCGGTGAAAGTCCGTACCCCGACGGATGAAGCTCCGATAAGAGCAGACATAGCTGAATGCTCTGATTCCACTTTTATGAATTTTGCTTTCAATTCTCCTGAAGCGCACATTTTCGAAAGAAGTTCAACAACTTCAGTTTGGGGCGTTATAGGATATGCTGAAATTACTTGAGCTCTGGAAACCTTGGCACCATAAGATAAGGCATGATTACCCATTAAAACTTTTCTCAATCTGCCTCCTCTTCAATATCGATGGCTTTTGTCGGACATTCTTCCCAGCAAATACCACAACCTTTGCAGTAGTCATAATCAATTACAGGTTTAAACTTTTCTTTACCTTTTACTTTAGTTTTTTTAAGTTTTATAGCAGCTTCGGGACATGATTTCCAACAAATCAAACAACAAGAACATTTATCGTAATCTATGAGGGGGCGAAAGTTTCTCCAGCTCTCTGTTTTGTTATACTCCATCGAATAAAAGGAAATTGCAAAAGGCGGCATTTCCTTTTCTTTCTCGAATATGATTTTTTTATCCGATTTTTTAGCCAATCCTCAAACCCTCGTTTTTTTATATGACTCTTCGGCTGCTTTGACATTCTCTTCTTTTTTGCGAGGAACCTCTTCTCTTACCGCATCTAAAAGAGATTTCAAACTACATAGTTTTAAAACCTTTACAACGCCACCAAGTATAGCCGTATTCACAATAGGAGAAGACTCACTCCCCAAATGATATTTTAAAGCGATTTCCTTTGCCGCGACGGTAGCAACCCGAAAATTACTATCGAACCCCAACTCCTCAGGTTTTCGGGTAGTATTTACAATTATCCATCCGCCCTTTTTCAATCCGTCAGTAATTCCAACAATTCCTATAAGAGCAGGGTCGAGCACGACTATATGATCGGGCTCATATATCTTGGAGCGCTCGTACACAACATCATCTTTTATACGCAAAAAAGCTTTAACAGGAGCCCCTCTTCTTTCTACGCCGTATTCCGGAAAAGCCTGAACGAATTTCCCCTCACTGCACAAAGCCTCGGCAAGTATCTTAGCGGCAACAACAGTCCCCTGACCTCCTCTACCATGGAGTCTTAACTCTAACAATAAATCACCACCTTAAGACTGCGGCTCCCCACGTAAAACCACCGCCGAAAGCTGTCGAAAGCAGTATATCTCCCCTATTTAGTCTTCCATCCCTTACAGCCCAATCTATACCAACAGGTATGGTAGCAGCAGACATATTTCCAGTCTTATCAATGGTAACAACGGTTTTATCCATAGGAATACCGGCTCTCTTTATAGTAGCTTCTATTATTCTGATATTTGCCTGATGAGGTACGTATACATCTACATCCTCACCTGTTAGATTAGCTCTTTTTAGAGACTCGATAGCCGCCTTTTTCATTTTTGTAACAGCGTGTTTATAAACTTCGTTGCCCTGCATTGATACAGTATGAAGTTTTTTGTCGACAGTTTCTTTAGTTGCAGGCATACGAGAACCTCCTGCTTCCTGTATCAGGAGTTTCCCGAGTTTACCATCTGCACCCCAGACGTAAGAAAGCAAACATGAATTTCCGTCTGATTTCTCGATTACCGAACACCCGGCTCCGTCACCGAAAAGGACACAGGTAGAACGGTCGTCCCAATTTGTAATCTTTGAAAGGGTCTCACTGGCACACAGTAGTATCTTACTGGCAACACCTGTCTCTATCATCCCGGCACTTAGAATAAGCCCGTAAAGATATCCCGAACAGGCAGCGCTTATATCAAAAGCAGGTACTACGGGTTTCACGCCGAGTTTTTTTTGAACCCAGCAGGCAGTTGCAGGAAAAAAGGTATCGGGTGTAATAGTAGCAACCATTACCGCATCTATATCCTTGGCCGAAACCCCAGCCATTTCAAAAGCTTCCTTCGCTGCTTTCGTGGCCAGGTCTGATGTTGCTTCATTCTCACTCGCTATATGTCTTTCTTTTATACCCGTTCTTGTTGTAATCCATTCGTCAGAGGTGTCAACCATCTTTTCCAGATCAAAGTTTGTTAAAACCTTCTCCGGTAGATAAGAACCTGTACCGGTAATTTTGATATCAAACATTAGCCTGTCTCCTTTTATCTATACTATATAAGGAAAGATAAAAGTCAATCCCCGCACCAGGACAGAACGTTTCCCACAGAATAACTTTATATTTACCGCGAAATAGTAAGTCTTTTATGATAAAGCCGTCAAAATTTAAATATCAAATATAAAAATGTAAAACTACAAATCAAAATTCAGAAACAGAAAACATTCACCACAGAGGACACAGAGAAGAAATTTGGAAAATTGGAAAATGGGGAAATCGTGAAATTGGAAACAATTCAACTTGGATTCGAAGAATCCACGTATTTCATTTTGCTCTTTAAATTTTAATATTTAACTTACAGGGGCAAATAAAAGGGTTTGTTATAACACTATGTCGTATGTTAAAATAAGGTTAAACGAAAGTCATCCGGTATTGACAAATCCGGAATCCCCGATATAATAAAACTACAAAGCTATTTTATATTAAAGTTTTTCAATTTAATCAAACCATTGTGAAAATTGAAGGAGGGAGAAATTGAGTAATGAAGCTAAAAAAGATATAAGTGTTCTATTAGAAGAAAAGAGAGTTTTTAATCCTCCAGAGGAACTTGTAAAACAGACAAATGTCAAAAAATGGATGGATAAACAAGGAATAAAAGATTTAGACGAACTTCTGGAAAAATCGCAAGACTTAGAATGGTTTTGGGGAGAAATGGCAAAAGAATTAGTAGAATGGTACAAACCCTACGATAAAGTTCTTGAGTGGAATCCTCCGTTCGTTAAATGGTTCGTAGGAGCAGAATATAACATAGCACACGATGCGCTGGATAAACATGTAAAAACAGAAAGAAAAGACAAAGTTGCTTATATTTTTGAAGGAGAACCGGGAGATGTTAAAAAATGGACCTATGGGGAACTCTATACTGAAGTTAACAAGCTGGCAAATGCGTTAAAGAGCTTAGGCGTTAAAAAAGGAGATAGGGTCGGAATCTACTTGCCTATGCACGTAGAACTCCCAATAGCGATGCTCGCATGCGCAAAGATTGGCGCTATTCATTCTGTTGTTTTCTCCGGTTTCAGTGCTACGGCATTCAGCGACAGGTTAAACGATTGTGAGGCAAAAGTAGCCATTACCTGTGACTTTTTCTACAGGCGAGGAAAAAAGGTTCCTTTGAAAAAACAGGCTGACAATGCTATAAAAAATTCTCCTTCAGTTGAGCATCTTATTGTCTATAAGCGTACAGGTGACGAAGTAGCCTGGAATGAAGAAAAAGATTGTTGGTGGGATGAAATCACAAAAGACCAGCCGGCTGAATGCGAAACGGAAAAGATGGATGCAAATGACATTCTTTACATTTTATACACATCGGGTACGACCGGAAAACCGAAGGGAATACAACATGCCCACGGCGGTTATGCGGTCGGCACGGCACAAACGTTAAGATGGGTATTCGATTTAAAAGAGGACGATGTCTGGTGGTGTGCGGCAGATATAGGATGGGTAACCGGACACAGTTACATTGTTTACGCTCCGTTAATTCTTGGGACAACTTCTATAATATATGAGGGCGCACCGGCATTTCCGGAACCAGAGCGCTGGTGGTCGATGATAGAAAAACATAAAGTTACCGTTCTCTACACATCACCGACTGCAATTAGAGCACATATGAGATTGGGAGAAGAACATCCTCAAAAATGCAATCTTGATTCTCTTCGCCTTTTGGGCTCGGTTGGAGAACCGATTAATCCGGAAGCCTGGATATGGTATCATAAGTATATTGGCGGAGAGAAATGTCCCATAATGGATACATGGTGGCAGACGGAGACCGGACATTTTTTGATTTCGCCATTACCGATTACTCCGCTTAAACCCGGTTCAGCTACAAAGCCTTTGCCGGGGATTGCCGCAGAAGTGTATAATGAAGAGGCTGAACCCATTACGAACGCCGGCGGAAACCTGGTCATACTGAAACCATGGCCCGGTATGCTTAGAGGTCTCTACAAAGACCCGGAAAGATACAAGAATGTGTATTGGAGTAAGTTTGCAAACACTTACCTTGCGGGTGATGTTTCCAGAAAGGATGAGGACGGTTATTTCTGGGTTCAGGGTAGAGCGGATGATGTTCTTAACGTTGCCGGACACAGGATTGGTAATTCTGAGGTGGAATCTGCCCTTGTAAGTCATCCGAAAGTCGCAGAAGCAGCAGTCATTGGAAAGCCTCACGAGTTGAAAGGTGAATCTATAACAGCCTTTGTAGTATTAAAAAGAGGTGTAGAACCGTCAGAGGAATTAAGGACAGAACTAAGAGAACATGTCGGAGAGGAAATAGGTAAGATTGCCAGACCGGATGAGATAGGGTTTGTTAACGATGTTCCCAAAACCCGTTCAGGTAAGATTATGCGTAGAATAATAAGAGCCAAGGCAATTGGAGAGAAAGTTGGGGATATTTCAACACTTGCTAATCCTGAAGCCGTGGATGGTATTGGTGATGCCAAGTAAAAGATTGGAAACCTAAAAGGAGGTTTTTGATGGCGGAAGATAAAGTTTTTAACCGATGGCTTATAGTTATCGGGGCGATTCTTATTCAGCTTTGTCTTGGTGCAATTTATGCCTGGAGTGTTTTTCGTATACCCCTGCAGCAATCTATTGCAGATGGAGGTCTTGGGTTAACTCCCAGTCAGGCAACTCTTCCTTTCTCGTTGGTTTTGATATTTTTTGCTATTGCTACAATAATAGGAGGAAGATGGCAGGATAAAGCGGGCCCCAGGCTTGTGGCTACTGTCGGCGGAATTGTTCTTGGAGCAGGAATGATTATTGCTGCTTTTTCACGATCGTTTATCTGGCTTACAATTGGTTATGGAGTTATCTCAGGACTTGGCATCGGATTTACCTACGTTTGTCCGGTTGCGACAGGAATCAAATGGTTTCCCGATAAGAGAGGTTTGATAACGGGTCTTAGTGTAGCCGGCTTTGGAGCCGGAGCACTAATCGTTGCGCCGGTGGCGCGTGCACTTATAGACGGAGTGGGAGTTTTCTCGACTCTCGCAATTTTAGGAATAACTTTCCTTGTTGTTATTGCGCTCAGCTCTCAGATTTTAAGGAACCCGCCCTCGGGATGGAAACCGGAAGGCTGGACGCCATCCGAAAAGACGCAGATGACGGGGCTGGATTTCGGCCCGGGTCAAATGCTCTCTTCTCTATCGTTCTATCTCGTTTGGCTTATGTATTTCTTTGGCTGTCTTGCCGGACTTATGATAATAGCACAAACATCGCCTATTGGGCAGGAGCTTGTTGGTTTAACTCCGAAGGTTGCTGCACTTGCAGTGGGTACCCTTGCGATATTCAACGCCTTAGGGAGAATATTCTGGGGACGTCTGTCCGATAGTCTGGGCAGAAAGAGAACACTTTTTCTTATGCTGATTATAAATGGCGTCGCAATACTTTTATACAACGCCATTACAGTATTCCCACTTTATTACTGGATAGGTATATACATTGTGGGCTTATGCTTCGGTGGTTACCTGGCTATATTTCCTGCTATTACCGCCGATTTCTACGGCACGAAAAATATCGGTATTAATTACGGGTTGGTTTTCACAGCTTACGGAGTAGGCGGACTTCTTGGTTCGCTTTTTGCTCCTAGAGTGCTCGAGATAACTAAAAGTTACTCGATGGCCTTTA
The DNA here is from genome assembly GCA_964422805.1 of uncultured bacterium. GTDB lineage: Bacteria > Hydrothermota > UBA3072 > UBA3072 > UBA3072 > JAFGHJ01. Next base: position 6,714 of record CAYRCN010000026.1, read on the forward strand.
CTGTAACCGGTATACTTTGTCTTTTGGGTGCTGTGATTGCCATTATCAGCAGACCACCGGGTGTAAAGCAGAATTAAGAGAGTTTTCAATATATAAAATATAAAAGAGGAGCAGTTAAAACTGCTCCTCTTTTATTCAAAGGTAAGTGTATTCTACTTCTCCGTTTTACTCTGGATTTTGTAGAAAATTACAAGAGCGGCCCCTATAAGAGTCAAAACACACCCCGCCATTGTGAAGAAGTATATACCCTCGTCTCCCATCTTATATGCGAAAATCGAACCTCCAATCACAAGGCCAAGCCCAACTCCAAGAAACACCAACCCTTTCCTTAAGTAATCGAGAGGTGTAGCAGGCTGGGGTGCCGGTTCCGGTGGAAGCTCCACTCCGGCTTCTATTGCCTTCATTCTCTCTTCTCTTTTCAGTCTTTCTTTCTTGTAGTCTGTTGTAAAGACAAAGTAAAAGATAATAAAGATTATAAAAACGGGAAAAAGTATAGCCACCATCGGGATTAATATGCTTTCCATAATTCCTCCTTTTTAATTGTAAAAGAACAAGGTTTTTGGTTCATATATTTCATAATAACCTAAATCGATCGATGGGTAAATTTTCTCTTCTAAGTGTTTGAATCTATATTGAAATTTATATTTTAACATTTTTTGCCTCCTTTTAATTAGTTTGACGCAAAAGTGAGGAAAATTGTTTCAAATTTATACCATCCCAGACACACAACACCACCAGCTATTAGCTGTTTGCCTTTCGCTTTTAGCTCACCACACCACTTTCCGGAAAATTTTAACATAAAGGACATAGATATATTTCAATTTTTTTTTCTTATTTACATACTAACTAACGTGCAATCATTTTTTACTGCCAACAGCTAAAGGGCAAGGGCTAACTGCGAATTAAACTATTGACTACCTGGCAAAAATCATTATAATCCTTCTATGAGGAAATTTGTTGTTTTTTTAATTCTGTTTAGTATCTCATGTGTAACTACCGGTCCCGGTGGTAAAACCGATTTCATATTTATTTCTACCCCTGAGGAAGTAGAAATCGGAAAACAAGTTGTAACCGATGTAGAATCCAAGGAAAAATTATTAAAAAACACTACCGTCCAGAACTACGTAAACGAAGTTGGACAGAAAATTGCCAGGGTATGCGACAGGACGGATGTCGATTATACATTTAAGGTGATAGACAAAGATGAAATAAATGCTTTTGCCTGTCCCGGGGGTTTTATCTATGTTTATACCGGGCTACTTGAGATGCTCGACAACGAAGCCCAGCTCGCCGGCGTTCTCGCTCACGAAATCAGTCACGTTGTGGCAAGACATTCTATAAAAAAACTACAGAATATATATGGTTATTCAATACTTGCCCAAATTGCTCTTGGCGATAAAGCGGAAGGCGCAGCCGGCGATATTGTCAATGTGGCTGCAATGCTAATCCTTCAGGGATATAGCAGGGATAACGAGTTTGAGGCAGACAGGTACGGAATATTGTACGCGAGGAATGCGGGTTATAATCCACAGGGCATGATCCAGGTTTTTGAAAAATTCGAGAAAATGGAAGGCAATCCTCCGCCAGCGGTACTCGGACTCCTTTCTTCACATCCTCCGGCAGCCGAAAGAATTCGCAAGGGAGAATCGGAAATTGGCAGAATCGGGGGCAAAGGTTTCCCCTACCACGCAGATAGGTACATAAATATAAAATCTCAATTGTAGAGTTAACCACAAAGGCACTAAGACACAAAGAGAATAGGACGCAGATAAACACATATTAAAAAGATTTTTTTGTTGTTCTTTTAACACGAAACTAAAAACTCGAGACTTTAGTTAACTGGGAACTAAGAACCAGGAACTACGAACTAAATTCTAAAACCCAACCCCAAAATCCCAAATCCTAATTTCAAACCACGAAACAAACTCAAAACACAAATTTTTCTAAAATTCTTCGTTCTTGACAGCTTCGATCGCGTACTGCAAACCTTCTATCAGTGAATTACTGGTCATAATGTCTTTCATATCTATGCCAAGGTCCACTATAGTAGTCGCAATATCCGAGGAAACACCGGTTATTATTGCTTTGCTCCCCAATGTTTCAATAGCTTTTGCTGTTTTTATAAGCTGCCCAGCCACCATTGAATCTATAACGGAAACACCAGTTATATCTATTATAGCATATTTCGCTTTATAGTGGGCTATACTCTCAAGTATTATTTGCGTGGCATTTTGTGCCCTATCGCTCGAAAGCGTACCAACAAGAGGCATTATTATTATTCCTTCCAGTGCGTGTAAAACAGGGGTTGAGAGTTCTCCGAGTAGATGTTTCAGCTGGATTTCCGCAACTCTTTGCGCAGTCACATCTTGAGTTAAGCCGACTATACCGATAACATTTCCCTTAGTATCTACCATCGGAGCTTTTGTTGAAGAAAGGTAAACGGTTTCCCCTTCAGGGGTTGAAGATATTTCCGGTCTATTGATTTCCGGTTTTTTGGTTTTCATAATACGTTCTTCATCCGCACGAGCAACTTTCGCGAGTTCCTTGCCAAATAAATCAAAATCGGTCTTTCCTATTATATCTTTTTCCCTTTTAACTGAAGGTGCTCCGGCTTGCTCCAAAAAATATTTGGTTACGCGAATGAGACGTCCTTCCGTATCCTTAAAGTATAACGAAACAGGAATGCTCCTTAATAAATTTTCAAAAAGATCTTTGATTCTACGTAATTCTTTTAGCTCTTTTAAGAGTTGTTCTTTACTCTTTTTCTTATCCTCCATTTACATCACCTTCTTTTTTTGATTTTTTTACTATATATACTATAATTTTAACAATTTTTTACGTCTTTGTCAACTATTTTTTTGCAGATTCCAATAATCTAAGTTGAATTTTTATATTAGGATTTGGGATTTAGGATATGGGATTTAGTAAGAAAACAAAAAAACTTGTGTTAATCTCGCGGTTTATGTCTATACAAATGGGCTTTTATCTTGACAACAGCTTAAAGTATATCTATATTTGAAACAAATAATAATTTTTTGCGTCAAACATTATGAAAGGAAAATATAATAATTTGCAAATAGATATTAAGAAATTAAAGGAGAAATCGGAGCATGAATTTGAAAAGTTTTTTAAAAGTTACCTCAACAGAATATACACAGTCGTTTACAGAATTGTCAAAAATCCGGCTACCGCGGAGGATGTTACTCAAGAGGTCATGATGAAAGTTTATAACAATATTCATAAATTTAAAGAACAATCACAACTTTCCTCCTGGGTTTTCAGAATTGCTTATAATCACGCCGTATCGTATGTTCGTCGTCATAAGGTTACGGAGTCAATAGAAGATTATGAGACAAAAATAGAGGATCATTCCAGAGGACATCTTGACTATCTTGAAAGAGAAGAGTTATCTAATTACATAAAAGAAAAACTGATGGAGCTGCCGGAAGATTACCGGGTAGCTTTAACTTTATACCATTTCAAGGAAATGCCTTATCAAGAAATTGCCTATACAATGGGTCTTAATATTGGAACCGTAAAGACATATATTCATAGAGGAAGAAACGAGTTAAAAGTTTTATTAGAAGAGGTTATTAGGGAGGAAAAATGAAAAGAGATATAAAAATTGAAGAAATACTGGATTATGTGGCAGTCGAAAAAGCACCGGATTATTTAATCCATAAGTGGAAAGCAGAAGTAGAATTGCAGAAGGAGCGGAAGAGATTCTTTGCGGCATTGTTGCGACCCTCTATAGTTTTTCCACTCGCACTTGCAGGACTCTGGTATTATTTTGCTATGTTTAAGAAGGAGTTGTTTGAATATTATTTAGTAGATAAGCTCCGTTCACTTTTCCAGGAAATAAGCCCCGTCGTCGCAGATTCCACATCTACTATCGCGTCTTCAAATTATTACATAATCGGCGCAGGCATCTTCTCAATAACTCTTGCGGCTATTTCTTTATACTGGTTCTACCAGGGTAAGAAATTAAAATATGCACGGATCAGGAATTGGTAAGATTGGATATTAGTTACCGAGGTCAGAAAATAGTAGAAAAAAGTTTTGCCCCGGAAGCTTTGACAAAATTATCGAAAAATTAAATATTAAAAATTAAAAAGCAAAATGACAAATAAAAATGCAAAATTAGCTTATCCCTACCCCAAAAAACATTTGTGCTGTTCGTGTGAAATTTAGTGAGCAGGGGGTAGAGAGCAGTTAGCAGTAAAAAACAACAAATTTTTCCTTTGTGGCTTTGTGTCCTTCATGGCAAAATAAATTTTTGAACTTTGATATGTCATTTTACATTTTGACATTTGATTTTTGCATTTTAGAGTTTATTTAAGTAACCCCTTTTAGGGTTTTTACGGCGAAATTAAATCTTATTTATTTTTCTCAGGAAAATAAACGATTCCGGAGTCGCTCAAAACAGCTATAAACTTATCATTGCTCTCGGTTCTCTTTCCTCCGAAAACAGTAAGAAAAGTATCATTTAAAACAAGCGAATCATTAAAAAGAAAACACACATTCTTATCAAACAGGCAGAGATCTTTTATCCCAGGAATAAACTTTTTTCTGATAAATTTTCCGTCCCTTTTAAAAACACGAAGCGTATCATTACCGTATAAATATAAAGAATCTTTTGAAAGAGCGCACCGCTCTATTTCCTTACGTATTAATGAAATACTGGCTCCGGAAACTGTCTGAACAAGGTATGTTTGTTCACCTGCTATCAGAATTCCTTTCTCATCAGCATCAATATCATTTCCGCCGAGATTAATTCTTCCGAGAAAATCTCCCCATAAAGAATATTTCTGACTTGTAAATTCCGAAGCGGAAGTTACCCAGATAGCGAAAGACGACGCCGAAATAGATAAAGGTGCAAACATCGAATCAAGCGAAAAATACACCTTACCGCTTTTATCTTCGATTATTCCATCGCTTGAGGAAAGCAGTATCACGCGACCTTTAGAATCTATAGTAAGGTCAGTATAAGTAGAATTAAAAACAAAAAACAAGGAAAGAATTACAGTAATACTATACATCTATCCCAATACTTCTCCTGCTTTAATATGATAACCGTTTATGAAGGATTTTGCCTCCATTTTATTTCTATTCTGGAGTTGAACTTCTCTGATTTTTACTGCACCTTCTCCACATTTTACGGTAATATCGTCTTTCGTATCCAAAACTTCTCCCGGACGCCCCATATCGCTGACGTCTTCTCGCCGGACTGCTCTAAATATTTTTAACTCTTTATCCCTGAAGGTACAGAAAGCTCCGGGGTGGTATGAGAGTCCTCTGATTTTGCCTTCAACCCGGGAAGATGGTTCCAACCAATCTATTTTGCATTCTTCTCTTCCTATTTTAGGCGCGTAGCTTGCTTTACTATTATCCTGATAAAGTCTCTGAATATCCTTCCCTTTATCTATATCCATGAGGACCGACAAAACAAGTCCGGCAGCCTCTTTAAACAAACGTTCTTCCAATTCCGTACGTACCTCGAAAGGCAAAATAGGAATCTCTTTAATGCGGACAATATCACCAGTATCCACTCCCTTACCCATTAGAAAAATAGTAACGCCTGTTTTCTTCTCTCCGTTCATCAAAGCCCGGGCTACAGGAGAGGCTCCACGGTATTTCGGCAGAACGGAAGGATGTACATTTAAAGGATATCTCGCAATTCCAAGTATATTTTCTTTTAATATTGCTCCGTAGGAAGAGAGCAGAAAAGTATCGACATTGGTTTCTTTGATTTTTTCTTCAACAAAAACAGAGTTTGGGTTATCTTCCTCTATAAGATTCAAAGACATTTCTCTTGCTGCTTTTCCCAGAGAAGTAGAAAATTCGCTCTTGCCTCTTCCTTTCTTTTTAGGCGCTTTTGTAATAACAAGAGGAACTTCTATGCCAGCGGATACAAGTGAATCTAGAATAATAGTAGAAAGATGAGAACTTCCAAAGAAAACTACTTTCATTTACCTTCTTTTCTTAAAACCGTCCTTATCATACCTTTTTCGATTTCTATTTCCGTGTTATCTGCTATCTTTAATTTAACAGTAGAATCTTTAATTTGTGTAACTTTCCCGTGAATTCCGCCAGAGCTAATTACCTTTTCACCTTTCTGTAAAGATTCTATCATCTCCTTATGTTTTTTTTGCTGGACCTGTGTGGGTCTAAAAAAAAGAAAATACATAATGGCAAACAGTACAACTATAAACAACAAAGATGAAGAACTGCCCTGCCCGCAGGCTCCCGGGGCAGTCCCCCCTCCTGAAGCAGAACCCGGAGCTAATTCGCAACCCTGTGCAATCAAGAAATTAACAACATTAATCATCAAAACCTCCTTTGAAGTTACTTAAGAATTTCTCTCTCCACTTATAAAAAGTCCCCTTTTCTATCGCTTTCCTCGTTTTTTTCATTATCTCCATATAGAATGATATATTATGCAGTGTTGCAAGGTATTTCGCAAGGAGTTCATCGGTATTAAACAAATGCCTAAGATAAGCCTTAGAATAATTAAGACACGTAGGACACTTGCAGTCTTCTGAAATTGGACTCTTATCGCCTTTATATTTTGAGTTTCTCAGATTTATTTTCCCCTCGAAGGTATACAACCCGGCTGTTCTCGCGTTTCTTGTCGGTATAACGCAGTCGAAAAGGTCTACACCCTCTCCCACCGCCCACAAAATATCCTCGATTTTTCCCAATCCCATCGTATATCTTGGTTTTTCTTCCGGCAACAAAGGAACCGCAGATTCAACAACCTCTCTTGTTTGATCCGAATCCTCTCCGACCACCAACCCCCCCAGAGCATACCCATCAAAATCAAATTTTTTTAATTCACTCACAGCGGATTTCCTTAAATCAGTATAAGTGGAACCCTGTACGATACCGAAAAGAAGTCCGGGATAATCGAGAGTTTTAAAATAATCAAGAGACCTCTCTGCCCATCTATTGGTTCTTTCCATCGCTTCTTCAGCATAACCTCTTCCTATTGGATAACCAACACACTCATCAAGGGGCATCAGAATATCGGACCCCAGATTAAACTCTATATCCATAACTTTTTCCGGTGTGAATCTAAGAGGGGAACCGTCCACATGAGATGAAAAGAGAATTCCATCCTCCTGTATCTTTCTTTTTGTCGAAAGAGAATAAACCTGGAACCCACCTGAATCGGTTGCAATAGGACCCTTCCAGCCGGTAAAGAGATGTAACCCTCCTAATTTTTTGATTAATTCATCTCCCGGTCGAATATGCAAATGGTAAGTATTTGCGATAAATATCTGGATACCTAATTTCTTCATATCCCAAGAGGGAAGGGTTTTAACGTCTCCCAATGTAGCAACCGGCATAAATGCAGGTGTTTTTATTATACCGCTTTTCGTATTAATAATGCCGGTTCGAGCATTTCTTTCTCTGGTTCTTATCTCAAAAGGAATAACATTCATAAGCAGTTTAAAAAAGCGGGCAACGGGATTTGAACCCGCGACCCCGAGCTTGGGAAGCTCGTACT
>CAYRCN010000027.1:0-14198 GCA_964422805.1 uncultured bacterium
TTTTAGTCTTAAAAACGTTCGAAATTTCTCCCTTTCGGAGAAGAAACGCCTCTCGCCCAATAGCACCCTTTTGATCTTCTCTTATATAACCAACGTTGCCTCCATTTTCCTTTCCTCTTGCAATTGACACCTTCTTCGCAAGAGCCTCAAAACCTTCACCCTTTAAAAGCTTTTCTCTAACTTCCTGAGCTTCTCGCTCTTCTTCTACTTCGATTAGAGACACCTTTCTTTTTTCTGGCACTACGTATTTATCTTTATTCTTCTCGTAAAAGTTTTTTAAATCATCTTCGGTTTCTTTAATTATTGGCAAAATTTCCTTGCTTTTAAAGAAGTCTAAAGTGGCATCTCTAAAACGTCTTTCATAACCTTCTGAAAGAGAAGACGTTCTATGAACTCCAAGTCTTCTGCACATTGCGACCAAAGTTCTATTGAAGATATTATCCCTTATAAATAGGGAAGCTGCATTTTCATTACCAAATTGGGATAAATCTCCAGCCAGGGCAGCATCTTCAATAAAATCCCGGATTTTGTATTCACCAATCGCACTATGTGCAAGCACAACATCCAGATCCTCCTCTCCGAAAGGAAACCCTTTACGGATGGATTTTTCTTCGGGAGCAGATATTCTTTGTATGAGTACGGAAAGCCCTTTTGAATTAATCTTGGGATTCGTAATCCATGGTACGAACTTCCTAAATTTGTACGTATAAAGAGATCCCTTTTCTCTGGCAATGCGAAGTTTTAATCTTGGATCCTTAATTTCCTTTTCCATTTTACTTCTATCAAATGCATTTTTACCGTCCTTCTCTTTAATATCAATTATTTTAACGATATTCCAGTTTTCTGCGTATTTTAAAGGAACCGATATTCCTCCCTTACGCATGTTAAATATCAGGTTAAAAGAGCGAGGAAAAGCTGCTGACCAAGAAATAGGATACTCCAAATATCCTTTTGACTTTCTAAGCTCCGGATAGATTGAATATTTCTCTGATACTGCACCAAAGTCTTCTCCCTTTAGCACTTCAAGGTAAGCCTTAGCCGCCTTAAAGAAACTATTAGTTTGAATGATTTGCACAAACAATTTCTTTTTTGAGTTTTTATAAAAAAGGACACAATCATACTGGGTCGGCATAGAAGCCTCGCCCGAAAATCTTCTTACTGTCCTTTTTACTATCTCTTGATTAAATCCTTGGTCTATATCGGCCCTTACGGAATCATCATATCCCTTCTCCTTTGCCAGCTCAAGAAACACAAGATTTTGAAGGTGCCGGTCCAGCGTCAACCTGTCAGGAATATCTTTCTCAAAAACCTTTTCATTTCCAACTATTGCAATTGGCTTTTCCTTTGAAATAAAGGAAAACGCCGAAATCAAAACTAAAAATAACATACCATCCCTCCAGAATTTTTTGTTGATAACATAAGGTATATTCTATATAAGTCAATAGGCAACTTCCATTAAAAAGACGATTCAAAAGGTTAAAAGTTCCCTACTTTTACCACATTTCGCATAGCACGTTTCGCAATCATCATTAATCTCCCCTATTGACAAAAAAAAATTTTTTGTTATTATTGATAATGAAAATCATTTTCATTAAATTAAAGGTAGAAGAGGGTAAAAGGTATTTTGTGGGCTGCTTTGAAAATGCCAGGTCGAAAATTAAAGAGCTTTTATGGCAAAAAAGGAGGCGTTTATGCCATTAGGAGATAGAACGGGGCCTGCAGGTTTAGGTCCAATAACTGGAAGAGGCGCTGGTTACTGCGCCGGGTATTCGGTTCCCGGATATATGAATCCGGTGTTTGGTAGAGGCAGAGGTTTCGGTCGCGGTTGGGGACGAGGTTTTGGCTGGAGAAGAGCAGGATTCGCATACGGACTCGATTATGGATACGGAGTTCCTTATCCCGCATATCCCGAAAGAATCTCACCTGAACAGGAAACCAGTATGTTAGCAGAGCAAGCTAAAGCTCTGGAGAATGAGCTGGAAGCCGTTAAGAAAAGGATAAAAGAACTGGAAGCAAATACCAAAAAGTAATTGCTTGTTCAGTTAAAGAACTAATTAAGAAAATTTAAACGATGAAAAGCGACTTGGCAAAGTGGTATGAAGAAGTGGGGGTGGGGTTTTTAAAGAAAATCGGAATAAAAAACGGCTATACGGTGTTGGATTTCGGCTGTGGGAGAGGTCATTATACTATACCTGCGTCAAAGTTAGTCGGTAAAATAGGTATGGTTTTCGCGCTCGATAAGAATGAATCTGCTTTGAGTGAGTTAAAAAAGGTAATCGCGGAAGAGGATATAAAAAACGTTAAATTGAGAAACGATATAAAGGATGCTTATATAGAAGATCATTTAATAGATGTTGTTCTGTGTTACGATGTTCTTCATTACATGAAATTATCGGATAGAAAAATCGTTTATAATGATATCTGGAGGGTCATAAGAAAAAACGCCCTGTTTTCTGTATATCCGAAACACTCTAAGGAAAATTTTCCTTCGGGAGAACTGGCTAATGTAAGTGTCGGAGAAATTGTGGCGGAAATTGAAAACTCAGGTTTTGTACTCGGTCAAAAGATCAAGAGTAAGCTTTTGCACGATAATTCTCTTGAGGAAGGTTACGTGTTGAACTTTAAAAAGGAAGGATAGAATGCCATGGATAGATGACAGTAGATGTACAGGCTGCGGAATCTGTGTTGAAGAGTGCCCTGTGGGCGCAATTGTCATGGAAGAAAACAAAGCTAAAATGAGAATGGAAAAATGTATTCGTTGCGGAATATGTCATAGCATATGCACATCGGAAGCCGTACGACATGACAGCGAAAAAATACCAGAAAGTGTGAAAATAAACGTGGAAATGACAAAGAAATTTATGGAAGATTGCGCGAAATATCTTGGAAATAAAGATGAAAAAAATAAATGTTTAAACAGAATGATTAAACATTTTAATAAAGAAAAAATCATCGCCGAAAAGACCTTAGAACGGCTTGAAGATCTGAAGAATTAAGATAAATTATACCATAGGAGATATAAAATGTTTAAAGTAGACGAAACAAAATGCACTGGATGTGGGATTTGCTTGAATGTATGTCCTGTTGAGGCAATTTCGATGATCGATGGCAAAGCACAAATCGACAAAGAAAAGTGCACGAATTGCGGAGTATGCGCTTCGGCCTGTCCGATTAACGCAATTTATTCTGATTCGGATTCTGACGCGAGAATTCAGCAAAATTTTCCTCCTGGTCAAGGACGAGCTTTCCCTGGTTCCGGCGCAGCAGGTGGAATGGGTAGAGGTTTAGGTAAAGGAATGGGAAGAGGTTTAGGAAGAGGTCCGCGTGATGGAAGAGGAGGCAGTAGAGGCGGCGGAGGAAGAAGATGGTAAAAGAAAATATAAGCATTGCTGTTTCCAGCGGAAAGGGAGGAACAGGAAAAACTTTTATAGCCACTAATCTGGCAAAGGTTTTGGTTGAAAAATATAATCGAGTCCGCTATTTAGATTGCGATGTTGAAGAACCGAACGGACATTTGTTTTTAAACCCGGTTATTGAAAAACAGGAAGACGTTAATTTGCTTTCTCCCGTGGAAGTAGATCAGAATAAATGCACTTTGTGCGGTTTATGTGCCGATATCTGTCACTATAATGCCATAGCGGTCGTCAAAAATAAAGTTCTGATATTTAAGGAATTGTGTCATGTATGCGGCGGTTGTACAATCGTTTGTCCTGCAGGCGCAATAATCGAAAAGGAAAGGAAAATCGGTGTCGTAAAAACGGGAAAAAGTAAAAATATCGAGGTATATTATGCTCTTTTAGAAACGGCCGAAGGCGGAATGTCACCGCGACTGGTAAAAAAAGTTAAAGAATATGCCGGAGACGGCATCAATATTTTAGATTCTTCCCCCGGAACGAGTTGCCCCGTTGTGGAAACGGTTAAGGATTCGGATTTATGCGTTCTTGTCACCGATCCGACTCCTTTCGGTATAAACGATTTAAAGCTTTCTGTGGATATGGCTCGGGAAATAGGAATAGAACCCGTAATAATTGTCAATCGGGCTGAATACCTCGATAACGCTTTGAAAGAATATTGCGAAAAAGAACAGTTGGATATTATTGGCGAAATCCCGGATGAACGAAAGATTGCAGAAAGTTACTCACGGGGCGAATTGGCAATAGAAAAATTTCCGGAAATAAGAAAACTGTTTGAAAATGTCGCCGATAAAATATTAAATTTGGCCGAAAAAGAAAGAAAGGTTAGAAAGGAAGCTGGCAAAGCAAAAATACCAGACAATAAGGTTCCTGAAGCAGCTAAAAAATATGATGCATCTCCGGCTAAAAAACTCAAAGAGTTAGTTGTTATAAGCGGTAAAGGCGGAACGGGTAAAACTTCTATTACTGCGAGTTTTGCAGCTCTTGTTAAATCTTCTATCATTGCCGATTGTGACGTGGACGCGGCGGATTTGCATTTAATTTTATCTCCAAAAATAAAAGAAAGAGGCTTCTTCAGTGGAGGAGTGGAAGTGAAGATAGATAATGATAAATGTACCGGATGCGGCGAATGCAAAAAAGCCTGTAGATTCTCCGCCATAAAAGAACATGAAGAGAACGGAAGAAAGAAATATGAAGTGGATGAATTTGCCTGCGAAGGCTGTGGAGTTTGTGAGTTGGTTTGTAAGTACAATGCTATAAAAAGCAAAAAAGCGGTAAACGGCGAATGGTATATTTCTGAAACACGCTTTGGACCGATGAGTCACGCTAAGTTGGGTGTAGCAGAGGAAAATTCCGGTAGACTGGTTACCCTGGTTCGGGATAAAGCAGCTCTGCTTGCCTCGAAAGATGGAAAATCTGATGCGATAATGGACGGAGCGCCCGGTACAGGATGTCCTGTTATTTCTTCTATCTCAGGGGCGCATTTTGCACTGGCGGTAACCGAACCCACTGTATCGGGGATACATGATTTGGAAAGGGTTTTACAGGTGATCAAACATTTTGGTGTTAAATCCGGTGTTATAGTAAACAAGTATGATTTAAATGAAGAGTTAACACAAAAGATAAAAGAATTGACGGAAAAATACAATTCGGAATTTTTAGGAAAAATACCTTATGGTAAAGAGGTAACGGAAGCTCAGATGAGAAAATTATCGGTTGTGGAGTATACGAGTACCCCTTTAACGGATAGCATAAAAAAGATTTGGGAAAAGACAGAGAAAAAGTTTAGTACCTGATTATCTTAAATGTATCGAAGGTCTTGCCAAACCAGTAAAATTCCAGTATATATACTATATATTATCTCGATCGCGCCAGTGAAACAACTTCCATGTTTGCGATTCCCGCGTGGATAGATATATAAAGGTTTTTTCGTTTGCGAGTAAGTCACCCTGGCATCACAATTTTAAGGACTTAAGTGTCGTTAAGGTAAATAAATAAGGAGAAAAAATGAAAGGAAAAACAATAAATAGAGGTATCTCAAATCTCAGAAAGAAAGGAAGCGGGATTTATAGAGAAGGAGCCCATATGTTACCTGGAGCTTGCCTGATGATCGCGGAAGGCGTTATAGAATCCTTAAAAGATTTAAAGAAACCCTTTGTAACTATAGTGAATTCTTACACCACTCAGATTCCCGGCCACGCTCATCTCGATAAATTAGGTGCTGTTCTAAAGAAAGAATTAGAAAAACATAATGTAAATGTGTGGTACACTAATATAGGTGGAGCAATTTGTGATGGCATAGCTATGGGACATTTTGGAATGAAGTATTCTTTGCCTTCGAGGGAATTAATTGCCGATCAGATAGAAACCATTATCGGAGCCCATCCTCCAGACGCCTGGATCGGTCTGGGAAACTGCGATAAGATCGTTCCCGCGATGTATAATGCTATGGTAAGGATCAATATTCCTTCGATATACGTAAGCGGCGGCCCCATGTTAACCGGAAAAGATAATACGGATTTAATCTCAGTCTTTGAAGGCGTGGGTCGTTATAGTTCCGGCAAAATAAAGAGGAAAGAATTGGAAGAACTGGCTGAAGTTGCCTGTCCCGGTTACGGAAGTTGTGCGGGAATGTTTACCGCTAATTCAATGAATTCTCTGGGAGAGGTGTTGGGTTTTGCTTTACCGGGAAATGGTTCAATACCGGCTACTAAAAGAGTAAAAGGCAAAAAGAGACAATTTGAAATAAATCCCGAAAGGATCAATCTCGTACGCGAAGCCGCAAAAAAACTTGTTTTTCTTATGAAAAACAAAATTAAGCCTCTCGATATTTTAAATAAGAAATCTTTCGACAATGCATTTATTTTAGATCTGGCCATGGGAGGTTCCACAAACACAGTTTTGCATCTCTTGGCGTTAGCACACGAAGCGGGCATCGAATACAACCTCAACGACATTAATAAATTGGCAAAAACTACAGCCAATGTGGTTAAGGTTGCGCCTTCGCGACCGGAAATACATATGGAAGATATCGACAGAGTGGGTGGGATGGGCGCTATTTTAAAAGCTGTTTATGATAGCGGGCGTTCCAAACTGGACCTTAAAGCCAAAACTGTTTACGGAACCTTGGGGGATTATGTCTTGAAATCGCCCAAGCCCGATGGTGAAGTAATCCGTCCCGCAGACAAAGCTTTTTCTCCTGAAGGAGGCCTAACCGTCCTTTTTGGAAATATCGCAAAAAATGGTTCGGTAGTAAAGACAAGCGGAGTCGATGAAGATATGCTCAACTTTGAAGGAAAAGCCCTGGTTTACAATTCTCAGGAGGAAGCTTTGGAAGCCATCTTAAAAAATAAAGTTAAAGACGGCAATGTGGTAGTAATTCGTTACGAAGGACCAAAAGGAGGCCCCGGAATGCAGGAGATGCTCTCCCCTACTGCGGCAATAAGAGGGGCCGGCATAAAAGCAGCTTTGATTACTGACGGTCGTTTTTCGGGAGGCACCAGGGGTCTTTGTATAGGCCACGTATCCCCGGAGGCAGCCAGCGGCGGCGAAATAGGTCTAATTAAAAACGGGGATATAATTGAAATAGATGTCAATAAAAAGAAAATAAATGTCAGAATTTCAGAAAAGGAATTAAAAGAAAGAAGAAAGAAAAAAGCTCCTTTTAAATCGAAAGTAACGGGAGGATGGTTGGCGAGATACTCGCATTTTGTACAGAGTGCTGACAAAGGCGCAATTCTATCCTTTGACGATTGAAAGAATCTAAAAAATACCGCAAAGTTAGAACAAGCCAATAAAAATCTCTATGTCCTCTGCGGTAAAAAACATGAGGATATGGGACATAACTGAACCCTTGACAAAAAAAACGATTTGTATTATATTTGCTAATGAAAATCATTTTCATTAAATGCAGAGGTTATAGATGAGTGGGAGATATAGAATGGGCCCCCGATGGTGGGACGGAAACTTAAGAAAACATAGCTGCAGAATTACGGTACCGAGACAGATAATATTAGATGTCTTGAGCAGGGAAGAGAAACATTTAAGTGCTGAAGACGTTTTTTTAAAAGTACACAAGAGATATCCCGATATCGGACTAACGACCGTGTACAGGACTTTAAATTTACTTACCCAAATAGGTTTGGTTTTAAAATTCGATTTTGGAGATGGAAAGGCCAGATTCGAACTGTCCTCGCATCCGGGGGAAAAAGGGCATCATCATCACCTTGTCTGTACTAAATGCAACAGAATAATAGATTATAAAGATTTTATAGAAGAAGAGGAGAAATTATTCAAAAAAACCGAAAAGGTACTTGCTGAGAAATATGACTTCAAGATTACCGATCATCTTGTTCGTTTTTACGGATTATGCGATAGATGCAGAGGCAAAATTTAAAAAAAGTTTTTAGATCTAAAAAAAGGAGGCGTTTATGCCATTAGGAGATAGAACAGGTCCTCTTGGGATGGGCCCGATGACGGGAAGAGCTGCCGGTTACTGCGCCGGATATTCCGTTCCAGGATATATGAATCCAATTCCCCGAAGAGGTTTCTTCGGAAGAGGCAGAGGTAGAGGCTGGTTCGGCCGAGGTCGGGGAAGAGGATGGGGAATGGGTTATTTCTCGAGCGATTTTCCGGCTTGGGGATATTACGGAGGTCCGGCATATCCTTATCCTCAGGAACTCAGCTCCGAAGAAGAGATGGTTCTCTTGAAAGAAGACGCCAAAGTCTTAAAAGAACAGCTTAAGGAACTACAGGGTTATATAAACACCCTGGAAAAGGCAAAGTCAGAAGATAAAAAGTAAGTTTAGTTGACCGAATAAAGCATAGAAAATTTGTCCTTATAGAAAAAAAGAGGAGTTAACGAATGCTAATTGCTATATCTACAGACGGAGAGAATGTATCTCAGCATTTTGGAAGATGCCCTTCGTTTACGATTGTTGAGATAGAACAAGAGAAAATAAAGAGCAAAGAAGTAATAAATAATCCGGGTCATCATCCTGGATTTATACCCGAGTTCTTGCATAAAAAAGGAGTGAAATGTATTATTGCGGGTGGAATGGGTAGAAAAGCAGCAGGATTTTTTAAACAGTATGGCATAGATGCAGTGATGGGAATAACCGGTACAATAGAAGAAGTACTGGAAAAAATTAGAAACGGAACACTGGAAAGCAAAGAAAGTTTATGCAGACCGCGATTAGGCAAAGGTTACGGTATAGAAAAGACAGAAAAATAGGAGGAATCTTAAAAAATGAAAATTTGTATTACATCACAGGGCGATAATTTAGACGCGGAGGTAGATCCGAGGTTCGGCAGAGCCGTTTACTTTCTTATTGTCGATACGGAAAATATGGAAAGCGAAGCCATTCAAAACCCTTACATACAGGCTGGCGGAGGCGCAGGTATTCAGGCAGCTCAGTTCGTAGCAAATAAAGACGTCGAAGCGATTATCACCGGAAACATCGGACCAAATTCTTTTCAGGTATTGACGGAAGCCGGATTAAGTATAATTTCGGGTGTGTCGGGTAGTGTAAAAAGTGCAATTGAAAAGTATAAAAACGGTGAGTTGAAATCAGTCGAAAACCCGACGGTAAACGAAAAATTTGGTTTGTCGCAAGGAAATTAAAAGGAGGAATATTGGCTGTTAGTATAAATAATGAAAAATGTACAGGATGCGGAGATTGTGTTGATACTTGCCCGGTCGAAGCATTAAGTATCAAGAACGAAAAAGCAGTAGTTAACGATGAATGTATCGATTGCGGAGCGTGCGTTAATACATGTCCGAATAATGCTATTTCGCTTTAGAGATGTTTTCTAGGGGTTCATCCGGCAGGGGCAAAGGAGGGGGAAACCGTCCCGGTTCAGGTCCGGGAGGTAATTGTGTCTGCCCCAAGTGCGGCGCAAAGACACCCCACCAGGCTGGGGTTCAGTGTTACAAGCAAAGCTGCCCGAAATGCGGATCAAAAATGGTAAGAAAATAACAGTTCCAACCTCAACACCCTTTGCCATTCATTTTAGCGTTTTTTCGCTGTGGGGTCAATTAGAACCAAAACATAGTTATATCTAAAATGGTGATTAATATATAAAAGGAAAAAGATGTAATGAAAACTTATCTGGAATGTATACCGTGTTTCCTTAAACAGGCTCTCGAGGCTGGGCGAATGGCTGGCGCAAACGCAAAAACCCAGAAGAAAATTCTCGATGAGATAGCAAAATCTATCCCGGATATAAAATTGTCATCTACTCCTCCGGAAATGGGAAAAACGATCCATGATATCGCAAAAAGATTAACCGGAGAACAAGATCCGTACAGAAAACTAAAAGAAAGAGCCACCGAGCAAACATTAAAGATCTACCCCGAACTTAAGAAAAAAACAGAGTCGGCTAACGATAAACTACTTATGGCTGTCGAGCTGGCGATCGCGGGAAATATAATAGACTACGGAACAAAGAATTCCCTTGATGTAGAAAAAGAGCTTACAAAGATACTGAGAGCGGAACAAAGGGTTATTGAAGAAGAGAAAGAATCCATTTTTAATTTTGAGTCTTTCAAGAATGCAGTAAAAAATTCCAAAGATATTCTATATATTGGTGATAATGTAGGCGAAACCGTATTTGATTGTATCTTACTACAAGAGATAAAAAGAATCTATCCTGAAAAAGAAATAGTTTACGCGGTAAGAGAAAAACCTATAATAAACGACGCATTAAAAGAAGACGCTGTCAAGGCGGGTATAGATAACTTCGCGGAAATAATATCGAGCGGCTCAGAGGTTCCGGGAACGATACTTCCTCTCTGCTCAAAAAAATTCCTCAAAATCTTCAAAAAATCCGATCTGGTAATTAGTAAAGGGCAGGGAAATTACGAGACTCTATCGGATGAGAAGAGACCCATCTTTTTTCTGTTTATGGCAAAATGTCCTGTTGTTGCCAGGCATATAGACTGCGGAGTCGGAGAAATTGTTCTGATTTGCAACCATAACTAATTACCCGAGAAGAATCAAATGACATATAGTGAAAGTCTCCATCGCATAAAAGAGGAAATCATTAATTGCAATAAATGTTCATTGTCTGAAACAAGGAAGAATGCGCTTCCCGGGGAAGGTAATACAAAAGCCAGAATCATGCTGGTAGCTCAAGCTCCGGGAGAAACAGAAGATGAAAAAGGAAAGATGTTTGTAGGACCTACAGGAAAGGTTTTCGATGAATTACTCATTGAGTTCGGGATAGAAAGAAACAACCTATATTTAACAAATCTTGTTAAATGCATGCTTCCTAATTACCGGAAACCCAGGCAGGAAGAGATAAACGCCTGTTCAGAGTATCTCGAGAAAGAGATAGCATTTATCGAACCCGAGATAATATCTCCACTTGGATTTTACGCTACGCGTCATATATTAGATAAATACGATTACTCTATACCCGAAAAGAAAGAAGACCTTGAGAATCTATACGGGAAACTCCTTCTAACGCAGAAAAAAAAGATATTTCCTCTCGCTCATCCAACCGCTCTGGTTTTTGATACTACCGATAAAGAAAAGATAAAAAGAGATTACAGTAAACTCAAATTTTTACTTTCAGAGTGCAAATGGTATCCAGTGTGTCCTATGAAAAGATTCTATGAAAAAGGTAATCTTGATAATAAGTGGGTGGAGCTTTTCTGCAAAGGTGATTGGGAAAGCTGTGTCAGGTATAAAATGGAGGAAAACGGCGAGGCACATCCGGATTGGATGCTGCCCGACGGCAGCATTGATACGAAATTAAAACAGGAGGGGATATAAAATGGAAGTAAAAATAGTATTCGATAACACTAATTTAAACGAAAAATTTATCCCCGGATGGGGTTTTTCCTGTCTTGTGGATAAAACCGTATTATTCGACACGGGAGAAAAATCGGAATATTTATTTAAAAACATGAAAAAGCTGGACATAGATATTTCCAAAATTGAAAAAGTGGTTATTTCTCACGACCACTGGGATCATACAGGAGGGCTATGGGGATTACTTGAAAAAACAGAAGATATAGATGTTTACGGATGTCCTGACTTTGGCGAGGATTTTAAAAAGAAAGTTGTTTCACTCGGAGGAAATCTTATTCTAACAGAAGGACTTGGAAAAGTCAAAAATAATATTTTCGCGACCGGTGAAATTGCGGGAAATTACAAAGGTTCATTTATAGCGGAACAGGCACTCTTGATAAAAGAGAAAGAAGGCATTATAATAATTACCGGATGCTCTCATCCGGGAATTATAAAGATTATAAAAAGTATTAAAGAAAATTTTCCTGAGGAAAGAATAACCTTTGTTTTTGGAGGTTTCCATCTGATGGATAGAGATATCAGAGAAATAGAACTTATTGTAGAAAAGTTCAAGGAATTGAAAGTTGAAAAAGTCGGTCCGACACACTGTACCGGTTATGAAGCTCAAACGATTTTTAAAAACGAATATAAAGATCAATTTATACAAATCGCTGCGGGAAAAACTTTTGAGGTTTAAAATATGTTCAGGGAAATTATAATAGAATTAAAGCATCATGCTCCTTTCACAATATTCGGAGCAATTACCGGAATAGTAATCATGTTGCTATCGTTAAAATTGCCTTACAGGGTCTCATATAATGTGTTCTACGTTCTTCATCCCTTCCATGTATTTTTAAGCGCCTTAGTTACTGCTGCAATGTATAAACTCCACAAAGATAGATTTTCTCTCTTTGCGTTGCTGATAATCGGTTACCTGGGTTCGATAGGTATCGCTACTTTAAGCGATTCGATTATACCCTATATTGGAGAGTCAATTCTAAACATGCCTAACAGAGGAATTCATTTAGGTTTTATAGAAAAGTGGTGGCTGGTTAATCCCCTGGCAATAATAGGGATTATAGTTGCTTATTATAAACCAAAAACAAAATTCCCCCATGGTCTTCACGTCCTTTTAAGTACATGGGCATCTTTATTTCATATAATCATGGCAGGCACAGGATTTTTAGGCTGGTTTTCATTTATCGGTATCTTTATATTTTTATTCCTGGCGGTATGGCTCCCCTGCTGTATAAGTGATATTGTCTTTCCTCTTTTATTTGTAAAAAAACCCCATAATGACGAATAACATTCGGGGTAAGCAAAGAAATAATAACTCAAGAATAGACGTTTTCAAACAGAATATAGAACGGTACGAAAACTGGTTTAGCAAAAACCGTTTTGCTTATTTATCAGAATTAAAAGGTATAAAAAATTTGCTACCCGAAGGGAAAGGAATTGAAATAGGCGTGGGTACAGGAAGATTTGCAGAGCCTCTGTCAATAAGATTCGGGATTGACCCCTCCTTTGCTATGCTAAAAAAAGCGAAGGCAAGAAAGACAAAAGTTATAGGAGGAGTCGGGGAACATCTGCCGATTGCCGGTAATTCTTTTGATTTCGCTTTAATTACCACTACTCTTTGTTTTTTAATTGATATAGAAGAAACATTTAAAGAAATAAAACGAATCCTTAAGAAAAATGGCTTTTTAATTTTAGGTTTTATCGATAGAGAAAGTTTTCTCGGAAAGTTATATATGAAGAAAAAAGAAACAAACCCATTTTATAGACTCGCGAATTTTTATTCTGCTAATGAAGTTATAAAAAAACTAAAAAAAACAGGGTTTTCCAAGCCAACAATAAGACAAACGCTTTTCACTTTACCAGAAAACCTACAACGGATAGATGACATTAAAGATAGTTATGGTAAAGGGGGCTTTGTAATTATAAGAATGATAAAAAACAGGGAGGTTTAGATGGCAATAATGGAAATAAGTGTTGTTCCGATTGGAACAAAAACTCCCTCCTTAAGCAGTTATGTCGCAGAAGCTATAGGAATTTTAAAGGGGGAATCGGACATAAAATATCAGTTGACTTCTATGGGTACGATTATCGAGGCTGACTCTGTCGGAAAATTGTTGTCTGTTGCCGGAAAAATGCACGCATATGTTTTTGACAATGACGTTAAAAGGGTTGTAACTACAATAAAGTTGGATGAAAGAAAAGACAAGGAACTAACCATAAACGGGAAAGTAAAATCTGTTGAGGAAAAACTTAGTTAGGTCTTAGTTGATAGGTCTTAGGTTTTAGTGAAAACTTTGAAAAATCTTTGTGTACTTTGTGCTCTTTGGGTGAGACTGCTTTGGAGACGGGTGGAGCTAATACTGACAAAGACAAAGAAAGCTACTAATTATATAAACATAAGGGAGAAAAGATGCAAAGTAAACAAAAAGATGATTTGATTTTTATACGACTTTTCCCGGGTGAAGATATTTTTGAGAAATTGGAAGAAGTCTGCAGTAAGTACCAGGTTAATACGGCCGTGGTAATATCCGGTATTGGTCAATTAAAGGATTTTAGACTCGGTTATTTTAAAGAAAAGGGAAATTATACCCCCCAGCATTTTAAAACTCCGCACGAATTACTCTCGCTGGAAGGAAATATCTGCAAAGAGAACGGAGAATATAAATTTCATTTACATGTGGTTTTAGGTAACGAAAGTAAGGAAACAGTCGGAGGGCACCTAATTAAAGGTATAGTAGAAGTTACCAATGAGATAGTTTTATTAAAAGTAAACACCAGGATAGATAAGAAGCTGGAAGATACAACTGGCCTGGAAGGGATGTTTTTAGAATAAACAACCACATTACCTACAAGATCTACATGTGAAAAAAAATGGGGGGGTCACGTTTTAAACAACAATATGAATTTTGGGGGGTGTGGTGGGGCTCTGTGTTCTCTGTGAATTCTTTTTTCTCTGTGGCCTCCGCGGTTC
>CAYRCN010000028.1:0-14105 GCA_964422805.1 uncultured bacterium
TATACTCCTACAGATAAGATCAAAATTACAGTGAGAGAAGGGAATCTCTTTTTATTTGAAGGCTTTTTTTTACTTGCCACTCTTTATAGTTGTCCCTTGGGGGATTTTTTCTTCCCTTAATAAATTATTTAATTCGGAGAGATCCTTTCTGGTGTTTATCCCTTTTAGTTCCATTGGATTTTCCGTTTTTATCCCCCCAATTTTGCCTCCGGCGTTTCTTATAATAGCAATTGCATCGGTAAGATAATATTCGCCCTGCGCATTTTCTGGGGATATCTTTTTTAAGGAATCCCGTAGATGTTTTATGGAAAATACGTAAACACCGCCGTTTACTTCATTTATCTTCTTCTGTGTAGGGCTTGCATCTCTTTCTTCTACGATTCCAATTATTTCATCTTCTTTTCTTATTATTCGACCGTAACCTGTAGGATTTTCTGGACAGAAAGTCATAATCGTTACGTTTAGTGTGTTCTTTTCATGATAATTTATTAATTTTTCTAAAGATTCCTTACTTAAAAGAGGTGTGTCTCCTGAAAGAATAATTACATTTCCTTCTTTATCTTTAATTTCTTTTAGCGCAACCCCAACCGCCGCTCCTGTTCCATTCGGTTCTTTCTGGAACGCGTATTTTATCCCGGGGAATTTGTCTTTTAGTTCTTTTCCCTTTTTACCGTAAACAAGGATTATAGATTTCGGAGAAATACTTTTTGCCAGGTCAACAACCCACGTTATCATAGGTTTGCCCATTAAGTCGTGGAGAACCTTGACTTTTTCTGATTTCATCCTCTTGCCGATGCCGCCGGCGAGAATTATTATATGGAAAACCATCATTTTTTTTCTTTCAGTTTTAAGCCTGGTATAGTAAGTTTTACAGCTTCTTCGATTCGATTTATAAAATAAAAATCGAGCCCTTTCTTGTAATCTTCCGGGATATCAGCAATATCTTTTTCGTTATCCTTGGGTAGTATTATCTTCTTTATGCCCGCCGTTTTTGCCGCCAGAACTTTTTCCTTCACTCCTCCTATGGGCAGTATTTTACCTCTGAGGGTTATTTCTCCCGTCATTCCATAGTCAGGTGATACCGGTTTTTCAGCAATCGTGGATATAAGCGCCACTGATAGCGTGATTCCTGCCGAAGGTCCGTCTTTGGGTATTGCTCCTTCAGGTATGTGTATGTGAATATCTTTATGTGCGAATTTGCTTGGTTCAATATTGAATATTCGAGCATTAGATTTAATGTAGGAAAGAGCTGCTCTCGCAGATTCCTTTAACACTTCTCCTAATTGACCGGTTAGTGTAAGCTCCCCTTTTCCTTCCATTATCGTTGCTTCTACAAAATGTATTGTTCCTCCCGCAGGGGTCCAGGCAAGGCCGGTTGCGACTCCTGTAGCAGGCTCTTTTTCTTTTGCTTCACCACGGAATCTAATGGGACCGAGATAATTCTCAAGCGATTTTTCGTCTATTTTGAATTTTTTTCCTTCTTCCTTTGCAACCTTTTTTGCTATTTTTCTGCAGACTTTCCCGATTTCTCTTTCAAGATTTCTGACGCCGGCTTCTCTAGTGTAGTTGTTTATTATTTTTCTTACAGCTCCGTCAGTAAATTCTATTTGTTTTTTAGTTAAACCATTTTCCTTTATTCTTCTTGGGACAAGATATTTATTTGCAATCTTAAATTTATCCGGAGCCGTATAACCAGGCATCCTGATTACTTCCATCCTGTCTAAAAGAGGATCCGGTATTGTATCGGTTATATTCGCCGTGGTTATGAACATAATGGAGGAAAGATCAAAAGCTACTTCGAGGAAATTGTCCCTGAAAGTGTTATTTTGTTCAGGATCGAGTACTTCTAGAAGAGCTGAGGCGGGATCTCCTCTGAAATCTTTTCCGATTTTATCTACTTCGTCCAACATGAAAATGGGATTTTTTGTTTTTAGCCTTTTCAAATGTTGGATTATACGTCCCGGGAGTGCTCCTATATATGTTCTTCTGTGACCTCTGATTTCAGCTTCATCGTGAACGCCTCCAAGAGATAGTCGAGTAAACTTTCTGCCGAGGGCTCTTGCGATTGATTGTCCTACGGAGGTTTTTCCTACTCCTGGAGGACCCACAAGACATATTATAGATCCTTTAGCATCTTTCTTAAGCTTCCTTACCGAAAGGAATTCTAATATTCTCTCTTTTACATCTTCCAGATCGTGATGGTCTTCATTGAGTATTTTTTCCGCCTTTTTTATATCCAAATTATCTTTGGTTTGCTTCTTCCAGGGCAGATCACACAACCAGTCGAGGTAATTTCTTATAACGTTATATTCGGGAGAATGAGGAGGAATCATTTCTATTCTTTCAAGTTCGGCTCTTGCAGTTTCTTCTGCTTCTTCACTCATTTTTGCTTTTTTTATACGTTCTTTATATTCTTTGATTTGAATAGCTACGGCGTCTTCTTCACCCAACTCCTTTTTTATTTCTTTTAATTGTTCCCTAAGTATTGCTTTTCTTTGAATATCGGTCAATTCTTTTTGTACCTTACCCGATATTTCTCCCTGTACTTTTGCCCGGGCGAGTTCATCCGATAGTATTTTTATGAGTTTTTCATAACGGTCTTTTACATCTCGCATCTGGAGTAATTCCTGTCTTTCTCTTAAATCAATTTTGAGATTTCCGCTTATGAAGTCGGCGAGATTTGAAGTGTTGTCTATATTGAGAGCAACTGTTGTTATTTCATCAGGAAGATAAGGAGAGTAGTCCACAAATTCCTTAAAGATGTTGAGAAGTTTATTCTTAACCGGCTCTATCTCTTTTTCACTTGTAGGTGCATCTTCTACCTTTTCGACCCTTGCCGAAATATAGGGTTTTTCCTGGACTATACCTTGAATTCTTATTCTGTTTAACCCTTGAGCGAGAACTCTTATACTTCCGTCAGGGACTTTTATCATTCTTATGATAGAGCCCATTGTTCCGTATTCTTCGATTTCTAAAGGAGAAGGATCTTCCGGAACCTTGCTGAGAAAGACCCCCATAAGTTTATCCTTGTTGAGAGCATCTTCTATCAACTTTATATGGTGTTCTTTTTCCACTGCAATAGGTAAAACCATTGCAGGGAATAAAACTATCTTTCTGAGAGGCAGTATAGGCAATATTGGAGGAACTTGATAATCAAGCTCTTCTAAGGATGTTTTTTCGTTTTCTTGCATATTCTCTCCTTATTCGATATCTATTATTCTTTCTTTTTTTTCTTTGGTTTTTGGCAAAGTTATTTGAATAAATCCGTCTTCTTTTTTTACAATAGCTTTTTCTGGATCTGTAGGATAGGGCAGATTAACTCTTCTTTCGAAAGTTCCAAAAGCTATTTCCATCGAGTAGAAACTTCTTTGCTCTTCCGAGAAAGGGTCTTCTCTTTTTCCTGAAATGGTCAGGATATTCCGTTCGATTGTTATTTTTATATTTTCCGGCTTAACTCCTGCTGCTTCTATAAGTATGACGAGAGAGTTTTCTTTCTCGAATATATTTATAAGAGGTTTCCATCCACCTTTAAAGGGTATGCCTCTGGAGGGATTCATGAAGTCATTGAGTAGTAACTCCATATCTCTCTCAAATTTTTTTATTTCATCAAAAATATCACTCATTCTTCCCCCTCAAAATAATTTTCTCGCCTACTCGCGAGTTCAAAAAAGAGGAGGCGTTTCCTCTGTTCAAGCATATTTCCAAAGTTTTAAACCCGCCATTTATAAGAGCGATGGGCATGTTTTCTCTTCCTTCTGAGTATTTTTTTGATAAATTTCGAATTTTAGCGTCTTTTATTACAATTTCAATGTCGCCTGTGGGAACCTGTTCTTCTTTAATATTGGAAATCAAATTTCCAAATTTATCGATATATATTATTTCCCCAATTGTTTTATTGTTTTTTAATAAAGGTAACGCTTCTTTTATTTTAATTGGATCCGTTATTCGGTTTCCCAGATTTTCTACTTTTTCTCCCGAGGCGAGCCTGGCGGCGACTTCGGCAAATACATCTCTCCCATCAAATGTGTTTGATTTTTTGCCGATTTCTTTTTTTATTTCAAAGGTTTCAGAGAGAATGGGTGTGAGAACTCCGTTGTCGGGGCCAACGAAGAAATGTTCATTTTTTACAGAGAAGATTGCCCTTCTGGCACTTCCAACTGTTGGGTCTACGATTACAAGATGTACGCTTCCGGCGGGAAAATACTGGTAAGAATTTTTTATGATAAAAGCAGCTGTTGATAAATCGCCGGCTTTGAGCTGATTAGCAATATCTATGAAGGTTATATCGGGATTTATTCTTAGTATAACCCCTTTTACCATTGCCGCATAGGGGTCTTCAATACCGAAATCCGTTGTAAATGTCACTATTGGCATAACTAAAATATATAGAAGAAAAGGTAATACGCAAGGTGTGTTCTCCATCCTTGCCGCCTCTAAATTGGTAATACTCAGATACGCTTCAACGATATTCTTTACTTCGGGGTAGACAAAGGACTGAGAACACCCAGCTTTTTTGCTTGTCCGGTACCCCAAGAAATATTCTTGTACAGAGGAGCAAAAAACAAAAAGAGAAGAAAACCCTTAAAGTCGTAAATCATTTATTACTTTATTAGTAAAATATT
This sequence comes from uncultured bacterium, assembly GCA_964422805.1. GTDB lineage: Bacteria > Hydrothermota > UBA3072 > UBA3072 > UBA3072 > JAFGHJ01. Next base: position 4,623 of record CAYRCN010000028.1, read on the forward strand.
ATTTACATAATAAAATGTGTCGGCGGTTCCCCTATTAGGTTTTTTTGGGGTATGGAAAGGCCTATGGATTATAAGATATTGTTTATCAGTAAGTTAATGCTCTTAAATTGATGCTTTTTTGTGTGACCTGTATCGGAAAAATACCTAACGCTATGATCAAAATTTGTTCTTTCTTTTCTTTGTCTTGCCATTTTTTAAACAAAATGTGTAACTAAAAATTTACAAAGACAACAAAAGGAGACATTCTCTTTAAATTAAGGTATTGTAAATCAATTATTTAGTAATCTGGAACGTTTTTTGTATCTATAAATATGAGGTGACAAATTATGTATATTTTTATTGTTTTAATGTTAATGGGAGTAAAATCAAGTGGGACGGCGACTTTGAGTTTTATTTTTCCTAATTTCCAGGAAGAAGGGATTGTTCAAAAGATAGAAAAAATAAGTGAACCTTTAGTAAAGGTAAATAAAGTTGTAGAGAATGATGGTGGGTTAGAAATTGATTTGATTTCGCGTGAAGAGTTTGAATTCAGCTTTGATGTTCTCTATGATGATGGCTCGATTGAAAGTTATGGTTCTGATTTTATCGATGGGTTTAAGAGATTGGAAGTCCCAGTTGTTCTTAGTGGTTCAAGGAGAAAGATAAGGTGGGTAAATATTTTATGGGAAGGAGATGGTTTGGTCGTTTGTAGTGCTTCGTATGAGGATTTGCCCGATTTGTCCTCTGCTTCTACGGAGCAATTTGAAAAAAATTAAACCCGCCTTATCTTAACTCCTTTCTTATTCTTTTTTTTCTAATATAGACAAACATAGTTTAAACTATTATGCAGAATTTTTGCTTTTTTTCTTTTTTTTTATTTGTTGGAGAAATTTATTAATTGGAGCTATTATGCCATTGACAAAAATGATATTCTTTTTATATTTTATACTAAGTATTAAAGAGGGGATTGCAATGAATAATGATTTAAAAAGAATAAAAGAAAGAATGGAAAGGGATCCAAATTCACTTCTTTTTGCCCAATATGCAGATCTTTTAAGAAGAGAGGGGAAAATAGAAGAGGCGATAAAAGTCGCAGAAGAGGGTGTTAAAAAACATCCGGAGTATGCGACTGGTTTTTTGGTTCTCGGTAGATGTTACAATAAAAAAGGGGAGATGGATAAAGCGATACGGAACCTGGAAAAAGCTACAGGTCTTGACAAGCAGAGTATTATAGCCTTACAGGAACTTAGTAAACTTTACGTAAAATCAGGAGATAAGGAAAACGCAAAGAAAACACTCAAGAAACAACTTGAGCTTGATCCATTAGATAGAGAAGCGAAGAAATTATTAAGGGAAATAGAGGAAGAAAAGGCTGAAGATAGTGTTGGAAGCTTATCTTCTTTTTTTGAAGAGGAACTCAGTAAAGAAGAGGATGAGTCCTTTGAAGAAGAAGAAATTTCTGAAATCGAGTCCGGTTTAGAAGGAGAGGATGAAATAGAAGAGGAAGAGTTTTTTGACGAAGGAGAGAAAGAAGATTCAGATTCAGAGGAATCTTCAGAAGAGATAGATATTCAAAGTATTTCAAGTGAAGAATTCGAAACAAAAGAAGACGACGAAGAGGAAGGAGACGAGGAGGATGAAGAAGATTTTTCGGAAGAAGATTTTTTTGGTATTGGAGAAGTAGATACCGAGAGAAAAGAACAAGTATCGGTAGAAGATGAAGGTTGGGAGGAATTAGAGGAGGGAGAAGTCAAAGAGGAGGATTGGGAAGAGGAAGTAATCGAAGGTCAGGGTTGGGAAGAGGAAAAGGAAGTAGAGGTTGAGGATTTGGAAGAGGAGGAGGTAAAGGAGCCAGAAGAGGAAGAGGAGGAATTGGACGTAGACGAGCAAGTGGAAGAAGGGGAAGAAGAAGTTGAAGAAGAAGAGGAAGTTGAAGAAGAAGAGTATGAAAAAGAAAAGGGGAAAGAGGAAGTGGAAGTGGAAGTTATGGGTGTAGAATTAGATGGAGAAGAGGATAAGGATGAAGAATGGGAGGAGAAAGCGGAAGATGAAAGCGGTGGATTGGAAGAGGAAGAAAAGAAAAAAATAGAAATTGGAGATTTTTTTGGTAAAGAATTAGAAGAAGAAAAAGAATTAGAGGATTCAATCGAAGAGTTGCCGGAGAGTGAAGAAGGAGCAGCCGAGGTAGAATTCTTAGAAGAAAAGGAGGTTTTTGAATTTGAAGAAGAAGAGGAAGAAGAAGTGGAAGAAGAGGAAAAAGGAGATATAGAATTTGCTGAAGAGGAGATAGAGGAGTTTAGCGGTGAGACCTCTGAAGTAGAAAAAGAGGAAGAGGTTGTTGTAAAAGAAGATGAGAAGAGTCTTAAAGAACTTGGAAGTGTTTACGAAAGCCATGGATTTAAAGAGAAAGCTTTAAAGGTTTATGAGAAGCTTTATGAAATCAACAAGAGTGAAGAGATAAAGGAAAAAATTGAACAAATTAAAAGATCTGAAAAAGGCGACATTTTAGATTTGGAAAGTGAAGAAGTGCAGGTGGAAGGAGGAAGTTTGTTCTCGGAGTTGGATAAAAAAGCTCCGATAGAAATGGAAGAAGGTAAGGGGGATATAGGAGAAGATAAAAAGAATAAGGAAAAAAGTGGGGAGGAAGAGGTTGACGATAGTTTTCGCGAATGGATTGACGGCTTAGGTGGGGCTTCAAGTGAATGATAGAATAACAAAATTACAAAACCAATTCAAAGAAAAAAACATTGATTGTTTTCTTGTGACCTCTAAAGAAAACATTTTTTATTTAACGAACTTCACAGGTGATTCAAGCATACTGTTTATAGCTCCAAGGAAAGCTCTATTGATAACCGATTACAGGTTCCAGGGTGAGATAGTTGACAAAGTTAAGAACGCCGATGTCTGTGTTACAAGAAAGGTTTACATAGAAGAACTTTCGTCGCACCGTATAGCAAAAAGAAAAAGCAGGATAGGATTTGAAGCCGGAGATATGAGCTATGGTCTTTACTGGGAGTTGAGAAAAAAGTTTGATTGGCTTAAATTTAAAAGTTTTGATTCTTTTGTAGAGGATTTAAGAATAACGAAAACTAAAGAAGAAATTGGTAAAATAAAAAAGGCATGCAGTATATTGGATAAATCTTTTGAGGAAGCTATTGTTTATATAAAAGAAGGGATAACAGAAACGGATATTGCTATTGAACTTGAGTATAGAATGAAAAAAGCCGGTGGAGAGAAGCCCGCATTTGAAACTATTGTTGCGTCAGGTTATCGTTCTTCAATACCACATGGGGTGGCATCGAATAAAAAGATTAAGAAAGGCGAGTTTATTACAATAGATTTTGGTACCACTTACGAGTGGTATAACTCTGATATTACCAGGACAGCTTTTTTAGGTACGCCTACAAAGAAAGATAAGGAGATTTATGAAACAGTATATAATGCGCAGAAGCTTGCCATAGAGTCCGTAAAGGAGAATATGAGAACCAAGGATCTGGATAAAGTAGCAAGAGATTTTATCTCTAAGAGCGGTTTTGGAGATTATTTTTCTCACTCGTTGGGTCATGGAGTAGGATTGGGGATACATGAGAAGCCCAGTATTTCTAAAAAAGACAACCATTATTTGAAAAAGGGGATGGTTTTTACTATAGAGCCTGGTATATATATACCAGGTTATCAGGGGGTCAGGATTGAAGACACAATTGCTTTAGAAAACAGTAACCCTAATTTATTAACGAATTCTAAAAGGGAATTAATGGTTCTATAAATATGGCTACTATATCCGATATAAATAAAGGTACAATTCTAAAATATGAAGATTCCATATACGAGATAATAGAGTTTCTGCATGTTAAGCCGGGTAAAGGGCAGGCTTTCGTAAGGACAAAAATGAAAGATTTGGAAAACGGTGCAACGATTAGCAAAAATTTTAAAAAAGGTGATAATTTTGATATTGTTTCCCTTGAGGAAAAAGAAGTTCAGTTTTTATACAAAGATAAAGGTGATTTTCATTTCATGGACCTTGAAACGTATGAACAGTATCCTATTGGGGAAAAAATTCTGGGAGAATCCAGTTTGTACTTGAAAGAGAATATGAAATGTGGGGTAAAAATTTCGGAAGGTAAAATAATTGGTATTACAATTCCCAACTTTGTCAATCTCAAGATAACTTCAACCGAACCAGGAGTAAGAGGTAATACCGCTCAGGGAGGTTCTAAACCAGCTATACTTGAGACCGGTCTAAAAGTTAAGGTTCCTTTGTTTCTTAAACAGGGAGAAGAAATTGTTATAGATACAAGAACTGGTGAATATATAGAAAGAAAATCGTAAGGAGGAGGTATGGAAAAGGTAAATGAAAGTATTGGGTATGAGAAGCATTTGAGAAGTGGGGAAGTCCTTTTTAAAGAAGGAGCCGCGGGAGATGAGATGTACCTTATCAGGTCCGGTAAGATTAGAATTGTGAAAGACCTGGAGGGCACAAAAAAAACGCTGGCCGTTATAGGCGAAGGTGAATTTTTTGGTGAAATGGCTCTTTTAGATAAGAGACCCCGTTCTGCTGCTGCAATTGCGGAAACTGATGCCAAACTCATTATTGTCGATAGAAATGCGTTTTTAAGCTCGGTAAATAAGAATCCTTTTATAAAATATATTATTGAAACTCTGACTACCCGTTTAAGAAAAACAAACAATATGTTGAAGTATTTCTCGGTTCCTAATGAAAAGATTCGATTCCTTTTGTTTGTTAAAGATCGATTGAGTAGAAATGAAGAGGGGGATATGGATACCAGCTTGGATGCGGACGGAAAAGAAATAGCAGAAGTTACGGGAGTGCCTTTAGATAAAATAAAAGAATATCTGAGGGAATTGAAGGAATATAATATTGCGAGTCTTGATGGAACACTCGTTATAAAATCTCCTCAGAAGTTCGAAAAATACGAAGAGTATATTACGCTTCAGGAAGAATTCAGAAGATAGGGCAAACCGAAGGTTTGCCAGTTGGACAGTTAGAGTGTTGGAGCGTTAGAGGGTTAGCCCAACCCACCCCCTGAATTAGCTACAGATTGTACGCTGATTATTTTTATTGTTTTTTACTCTAAACTCGAAAACCGAAACACGAAACTATAGTTCACTCGAAACACGTAACCCAACCGCACCTTTTTTTATTTTCGTTTAAAGAACACACGGAACACCCAAAAACACATTTATTGTTCGGGATTTTACAATTACCAGAAGTGTTTAGTTAAATAATCCGAATCGTTTAAAAGGAATATGCTAATGTCAAAGTAAAAATCTACTTTTCTTTTGAGTAAAGGGCTTAGGTCCTTTTCGAAAAACCAAAGGACTACTCGTTTCCCCTCATTCGTCACGGCTTCGACTAACGGGACGTAATCCTCGTCCCCAGCGACTAAAATTGCAATATCATAATTGTTGCGGTGAGCGTGTGTTAGCATATCAGTAGCTAAAGATATATCGACTTGCTTTGATCCTTTTCCCTTATTTTTTTTAAAAACACGTGGAGCTTCAATTCCTGCCGTTTTTAATTTTTCTTCAATTTCAATTAATTTATCAGTGTCGCCTTTAATAGAAGTATAGTAATATTTTCTGATCACATCACAATTTCTATGATGTTCAATATTGGCGAATTTTGACCATACAAATACATTTGGCTCAAAAATAATGTGCTTTTGCGGTTTTTGATCTCCTAGTATTTTTCCGTATCTAATAGCAAGATTCTCTCCATCCACGAAGGCCATCACTTTAGCATCTTGTTTGATATAAGGTGGAAGATAATAGCTCATAATTTAATAATACTCAACGGAAAATAGGGTTTGTTTTTGAATTTTAGCATCTATTCTTTTCCTCCGTTTTTTACTAACTTCTAGCTTCCAACTTCTAACTTCTATTTCTCTAACTCAATCGTCTCGAAATCCGTATATGGGACGAGGACTTCGGGTATTTTTATTTCTCCTTCCTTTGTCTGGTAATTTTCCAGTAGCGATATCATCAGCCTGGGAGTAGCAACGCCCGAACCGTTTAAAGTATGAACATATTTTGTTTTTCCTTCTGCTTTGACCCTTATGTTTGCTCTTTTTGCCTGGAAGTCTTCAAAATTACTTACAGACGATACTTCAAGCCACCTGTCCACGCCCGGAGCATATATTTCTATGTCGTATGTTTTGGCTGAGGCAAAAGATAAATCATCGTAAGGAAGTAACAGAACCCTATAAGGAAGTTCTAATAATTTAATCACCTGAAGGGCTTCCTCAAGTAATCTCTCGAGGGCATCATATGAATCTTCAGGCATAACAAAATTAACAAGTTCTACTTTGTTGAATTGATGAACACGAAGGAGTCCTTTTGTTTCTTTTCCGTAAGAGCCTGCTTCTCTCCGGAAACAAGCCGTATAGCCGCAGTATTTAATTGGTAATTCATTAGACGTTAAAATTTTATCGGATAATATATTTGTGAGAGGAACTTCGGCTGTAGGATTCAGGAAGAGCCCGTCTTTATCTGTTATATACATATCTTCTTTCATCTTAGGTAGCTGTCCCGTATTGAACATGGATTGTTCGTTTACGAGGAAAGGAGGAAAAACTTCCGTATATTGATGGCGTTTTGTATGCAAGTCTAGCATGAAGTTTATCAAAGCTCTCTCCAATTTCGCTCCTTTCCCTTTGTATAAACTGAAGTTACTCCCGGCAATCTTTGACGCAGAGCTAAAATCAAGAATGCCGAGTGATTCACCCAATTCGATATGGGTTAGAGGCTTGAAGGGTAATTTTTCTAATCCGGTTGGTTTTATTATGTCAACCGGTTTATTTTTGACTGAGCTGTGAACCAGATTCGGTATCCAGGAAATAAAATCATCGATCGCTTGCTGTATTTCTTTTAAATCTTTCTCCTCTCTAATTAGTTTTTCTTTAAGGAATTCTAATTCCGATAATAATTTTGACGCATCTTGCTTATTCTTTTTTAATTCACCTACTTTCTTGCTCTTTTCATTTCTTTCTCTTCGCAGTTCATCGACAGAAGACTGCAGGTTTTTCCTTTTATCATTAAGTTCTATAAAAAGTTCGAAATCGATATCAACGCCTTTATTCTTTGCGACTTCCTTTAGTGCATTTAAATTCTCTTCGATAAACTTCATATTATACATTCAGAAACCTCAATTCTCTTAAAACTCTGTTTCGTATCACATCTAACTCTTCTGCTGCCAGAACTTTTCCCTTTTTCATAATTTGTTTTGTCAATAAACGCATCTCGTTCCCGCAATCGCAATTCTTTTTGGAATCTCTAAGAAAAGCTGTTTTCCTATTGCCGCAGCGCTCGCATTCCAATACTTCTTTTTCCCCTGCAACTTTTCCTTTCTTGGCTACTAATTTACCTTCAATTTCTATAATATCAAGGCTAAAGTTGATTGTAGGTGCATTCGAAAGGCTCGTTCCTATTCCGTATCCGTCGGCGAATGGATTTAGAGCCTTAAGGCTGTATTCGTCTAGTCCACCTGATACGAATATCCCTATATCGGGAAAACCTCTGTTGTTTAGTTCTTCTCTTATTTCTCGTAGGATTGATGGCAGATTCCCTCTCCTTGAAGATGGTGTATCTACCCTTATCGAATCCACTTTGTCTTGTAAGTTTTCAGCAAGTCTTAAGCTTTCAGTTTTTTCATCGCCGAACGTATCAACGAGAATTGTTCTGGGGATTCCCTTTGCGATTGTTTTATCATAAGCGATTGCTGCTTTTACGGTGTCTCCGATAATAAGTATAACAGAATGAGGTATAGTTCCTTTTGGTTTTATTTTTAGTCTTTCTGCAGATAAGACGGCAGAGACACCGTCAACTCCGCCGATATAAGCGTACCTGTCAATGACAGGAGTTAAGCAGGGGTGCATTCTTCTTGCACCAAAAGATAAAACGGTCCTGTTCCCCGCCTCGATTTTGCATCGGGCAGCTTTTGTTGATATGCCTGAAGCCTGACATATGTAACCGAGAAGAGGTGTTTCGAACTTTGCAAAATCCAGATATTTTCCTTTAATTGTAAGAACCGGTTCTCTTTCAAAGAATACACTGCCTTCCGGGAGTGCTTTAATATCTATTTTCTTATTTTTGAATAATTCTATTATCTCGCTTAATCCTGTAAATATTGCCCATTTGTATTTGTCTGGAAATTTCTTGACCCATACTTCCGCTGTTACGTCAGGATTTTTCTTTACTTTTTTTAATATTTCTTCAGTTCGATGAAAATAAATATCAGTAGTTTTTCCGTCGAGTATTTCTTTATGATTTGCGTGAATTTGCATTGGTATTATTTTAACTCCTCTTAAGAAAACTATTTAAAAACTTTTTTATGTCAAGGAGTTTTATTACTTCTTTTCTTTGCCTGTTCGATTAATTCAACTATTGACGTAAGCTTTGGTTTTGAAGACTTAAAAATATATGAAATTTCTTCTTCTTTATAGGTTCCTTTTAAAAATTCTTTAATTGGTAGTTTCTCAAACCAGCAATCTATTATTTTCCGACATGGGAGACCATCAGTTTCCTGGCGGCAATAATTGAAAGTAAGCCAGTGACCGAGTCTGCGACAATAAATACGCTCGTTATCGTATTGATCCATAAATGTTTTAGAATGTTAAGAGAGCCGTAGTATCTCCCATGTAATACTATCAGCGACATTTTTTGTTTTTTTGCGAAAGACCATCATTTGTTTTTACCGCATTTTTCCGGGAAATCAAATATCAAAAATCAAAAAGCAAAATGCATAAAAACACACAGAGCTTACCTCTCTCAACCCCCAATTTTTTTAACCACTGAGAGCACAGAGTTTTCATTTCTTTTTTTCTCTGTGTTCTCAGTGGTTTTTCTTTTTATCACAATTGTTCCTCTGTGTGCTCTGTGGTCAATGTTTATTTTTTAAACTTTAATTTGTCATTTTTCATTTTCATATTTAATTTTTACATTTTAGAAGTAACTACCATTTACCTGTTTTTGCTTCCTTCGGTTTCGGCAATCCTTCTATCCCCTTGAGAGATTTTTGCATTTCTTCTTCGGGTAAAGGATAATCTACCAGTTTTCCTGCAAGGTAACTTTGATAACCGGTTAAATCCATAAGACCATGACCACTCATATTAAAGAGTATGACCTTTTCCTTACCTTCTTCTTTAGCTTTCTTGGCTTCCTGAATGACGGCTGCAATCGCGTGGCTCGTTTCAGGTGCACAAATTATTCCTTCTGTTCTTGCAAAGGTTATCGCGGCTTCGTAACATTCCAACTGGTGAAGTGCTCTTGGGGTTAGTAATCCTTCGACTATGCCTTGAGATACCAGAGGAGCCATCCCGTGATACCTTAAGCCGCCTGCATGAATTGGAGGAGGTATAAAATCGTGTCCCAGCGAATGCATCGGCAGAAGAGGGGTCATCTTTGCGGTATCGCCGTGGTCGTATGCAAAGGGAGCTCTTGTCATTGTCGGGCAGGAAGTAGGCTCAACAGGGATTATTTCTATTT
>CAYRCN010000029.1:0-14089 GCA_964422805.1 uncultured bacterium
GCCATTCGTCTATTCTTCGTATACCCTCCATAACAAGAGTATTAGGTTCTATCTCGACGGAAAATGCAGAATGTTGATATAGTTTCTTCCCTGCTTCAAAAGAATATCTGCCATCGTTCCATGTCAAGACTTCACAGGTTGTTTCCTGGATTTTGAAAGCTATTATGTCTTCTATGTTCTTTTTAGATAGAAAATCTCCCTTCTCAACGATTTCCAAGAAAGACAGCCCTGCTTCTTTGGCTCTTTCTATATACTTATTGAAAGTATCAGGAGGAATCAATCCTGTTCTCTGGACATATTCGCTTATAGAGTGGAAAAGTTTTTCTCCCTTGTGAAGAGCATCTGTAATTTTTCCCTTTTTAAATCCAAAATCCACTTCCTCCCTGCCCGATTTAAGTTTGAGCACTCCATCTGCTTCATGTAGGGATAGAAACTGTAATATTTCAGGAACAGAGAATTCCTGTATACTACCTTCCATTTCCATACGGCTCTAGCCTCCAACTCGAGTATAATAACAATGAATAAAATATTATAAGAGAGACGATAAAGATGCAGTTTCCTATAGAAGTTCTGTATTGGAAAGATTCTTCAACATTGAAGAATACAGAATTAAGAAAGATTAAAAGAAAAATAGCTGCGAAAAAGCTAAATATCATTCCCTCAAGATGCCTCTTTTTGTAAAAATGAGCACTTCCCGGAATTATCAGACTCATTAGTGTGTTTGTAATTTTATCAACTTTAAAGGCTTTTGCTGTTATACGTCTTTTAAGTCGCTCTCTTATGCTTTTCGATTTTGTCAATGAAAGCTTTGTAATGCATGATAAGCACATATTTTCCTGGCTGTTATCAATTAACATCAAACTTTTACAGATTGGACAGTATTTCTCTTTTTCTTTTTTAAAAACTGACATTATAGCAATACAAATTCCTATGAGTATCATGACATATAGATTTTTGCCTGCGAGATGCTTGAATAAACCTCTGGGAACAAAAATATACTTATAAAGCCATCTTTCTGGTGGATATTTGTATAAAGGTATCTCTTTTCGCGAAATTTGAAAAAGTTGGATTCCGCTTTTTTTCATTTGATTCGTTGCGTCGTCAAAGTTGAGTTCATTCAGGTGGATTTTAATAATTGTAATATTTGCTATCTCATTTTTCGGGTAATGAGAGAGAATATTTTCACACATATTAATAGATCGAACCGTATCTCCTTCGGCATAATAAACGGAACATAAGTTCTCTAAATAGGTTACATCTCTTCTTATGTTATAACCTTTTCCAAGAAGATCTTCAGCCTCGGATAAATTTCCATTTCTGGCTTGTTCAATTCCTTTTACTAAATATCCATAAGGTGTCACCGGAGAATCAAGTTCGTAGGTATAAGGATTAAAGCGGGTTTTAAATTCTTTGTAGATAGAACTACGCGGATTAAAATTACTGCTTAAAATATATGAGTATGAAATAAAAAAAGGAAGTAGAATTAAAAAAGTCGCACATTTGATTAGATTGGGCTTATTCATTTTTATCAAAGACATTGCTACAAGTATGAGAAAGACAATTTGTATAGGTAGCCACACAAATAGGGCGAATAATATGGCTCCAATCCATAATCCGCTAAAATTGATTTTTGTTTGCAACCATTTTGTGAGATAGCTGATAAAAAACGTAATACTAGCCCCGACTGAGGACAGTATAATCCAAAAAGAGAATAGGATTAAAAACAATATTAAAATTTTTATCAAAAAAACTTTATTATTTAGGAACTTGATAGTCAAAATATAGCTCCATAAGTGTTTAGTCATTCCAATTGGGTTTGGAAATCTTAATTTAGCCATTGTTAGGGGTATGCGCCTATTCGATGGATCAAGCTTGCCCGCAAATATCAGTTCTCTTTCTCCTTTTTCTGTTATTCCTTTTTTAAGGTCTTTTATTCCCGCCTTTAAGTATTTATTAGCAAGTTTAGAATTTATATAATTGTTATCCTTCCGTATAACTTCTATCAGTCTGTTTTCCGTAATTTCACTTTCTTTGAAATTTCCCTTTGATAGTAAAAGAGAATCTAATCGGTAAAGTTCTTCTATGGAAGAAGCATTGGCTATTGAGCTTTTAAATGATGCTTGAATGGTTTTTTCCGGGGAACTTTCAGCCGATGCTAATTTATTGTTTGTATAGTTTTGTCCTATAAGAGATAGGGTTAATACGAAAAATATCATTGCAATTCTATTTTTCTAAACTCAATTTCTAAACTCTTTTGTTCTGCCTTTGCTTCAATCTTAAAGGGACAGTTTATACCTTTTTGCAAACGAAAGTCGGAGTAATCAATTATGATTTTATTGTCCCGGTGTAGAACCACTCGAGTCGGCTTGAAATCAGTTGAAATAAAAATCTCGGAATCGTTTCCTGATAAAAGCCAGCCGTTTTCTAATGGAATAACTTCTAGGTTGGGAGAAATTGGGATATCCCACATTAGAAATCGAGGCAGAGAAGCATCCGGATTTTCTTCGAATAAAGAAAGGACTTCTTTTTTTACCTGCTTGCCATCCTTATCTCTTATCGAAATAGAATCATCTGAGAAACGAAAAGTCCCAATTGACATTCCGAAAGATCCTAACAATTCACCACTTAAGATTTTCTCATCGACATTATATTCAAAAGAAAAATAAGAGGAGAAACGCTTATCCGTTTCAGATACGGTCATTTCTCCGGTACCGCTTTTCTGAGATACTTTATCTTGCCAACGGATAATGTTTTCTAAAAGAGTTTTTTTAGAGATCGTTTTTTTGATGACCTGCCTTGCACAATTAAAGAAACAGAATATTATTAAGACAGATAGGAAAAAAATAATCTTATTCATTGTCTAAAATTATATAGAATATAAGGAATAAGTCAAGGTGGAATTCAAAAGTAAAAAAGTGATTGCTAAAAATAGAAAAGCTAAATTTGATTATCATATTTTAGATACCTATGAAGCCGGTATTGTTCTAAAAGGATCGGAAGTAAAATCTATAAGGCAAGGCAAAGTAAGTTTATCAGACGCTTTCGCCCAAGTTGTGGGAAGAGAAATTTTTGTTTTTAATATGCATATTTCTCCTTATGAAAAGGCGCAGGATGGTTTAGATTCTAAAAGGGATAGAAAACTGCTTTTAAAAAAAAGTGAAATAAGGAAAATAGATGGTAAGCTTAAAAACAAAGGGCTTACTTTAATACCTCTTGAAGTATACATAAAAAAAAACTTAGTAAAAATAGCTTTAGCTGTTGCTAAAGGGAAGAAAGAATACGAAAAAAGAGGAAAAATAATTGAAAAAGAACAAAGAAGGGAGATGAAAAAATACATATGATTTTTTTTATTCTTTCTTTGAGTATTAACCTATCGGGCAAAATGTATACATTCCGTGAGTACGGGATGGGACAACACAAATATGTAATGACTAACTCAATGCTCGAAGAGATGGATTTCTCTTATTATTGGGACCTTAACACGCAAATTTTAACCATTCAAGAAGAGAATATTGTTTCTATTATGCCGGATAACCCTTTTGTGAAAGTGAACCGGGATATCTTTCAGTTAGAAGTACCACCTCTCCGAGAGGAAGGTAAATTGTTCGTTCCGGTTTCTTCTTTGCCTCTCATCCTTGGAAGTTTGACAAACATGGAAGCTAAATTCAATCAGGGGATACTCGAAGTGGGTATAAAAGTTAATATCGGTAAAATCGATTGGGATGTAACTACCGCAAGGACGATTTTTAAAATTGAATGTTCACCGAGTCTGAAACATCTTTTTAATAAAGTTGAAGACGAATGGGTTCTGGTTATATTTGATCCTATATACGACAAAAACATTTCAGAAGTTTCTCCAAAAGGTTTAATAGAGGATATTAAATTCGAGAAAGGTAATGGATTTATAAAGTTTCGTTTTAAAGCAAAAAACGATCTCGCTATGGACGCAATAAGAGATGGCAAATATTTGAATATTAAGGTTAAAACGTTCGAGGAAAGAAGTATAAAGACTATTGTTATCGATCCCGGACACGGAGGAGAAGATCCGGGAGCGGTTTTCAAGGATGTCCAGGAAAAAGACATCGTACTAAAAGCGTCGAAAAAAATTGCCGCAAAGCTTGCAAGAGAGGGCTTCAATGTAATAATGACAAGAACCGAGGATGTATTTATACCATTGAAAGACAGAACAAAAATTGCTGATTCGGCGAGGGCTGATCTCTTCGTTTCAATTCATTGCAATGCTGCGCCAAATAAGAGAGATATGAACGGGTCGGAGACCTATTTTTTGTCAGCTGCGAGGAGCGATTGGGCAAGAACGGTTGAGGCAACAGAAAACTCCGCGATTAGATTTGAGGCAAAGAGCGGTGCAGGTTTATCTGAACTCGACTACATATTGAACGACCTTGCTCAAACGCAGTTTCTTGAGGAATCTCAGCAAGCAGGCATTTGCATTCAGGAAAGTATGGTGCAGAAATGTGATCTTTATAATCGAGGATTGAAACAGGCTAACTTTTACGTCCTCCGTCTGAATTATATGCCCGCTGTTTTAGTAGAAATAGCTTTTATAACACACACCGAAGACCGAAAAAGACTGTTAGATGACAAATTCTTGGAGAAAGCCTGTGACGCTATCGTTGAGGGTATAGAAGCTTATGCGAAATCAAGGACATAAGCAAGATCCGATCGGTGTTTTTGATTCGGGGGTAGGGGGTCTTACTGTAGTAAGGGAAATCCGTAAAAGATTGCCTGAAGAAACTATTATATATTTTGGGGACAGTGCTCGAGTACCTTACGGAACAAAGTCAAAAGAAACGATTTTGCGTTTCGCAGAAGAAGATATTAATTTTCTTCTGAGTTTTAATGTTAAAGTTATTGTTTCCGCATGTTTTTCGGTTTCTTCCAATGCCCTGGCGGAATTAGAGAAAGAATTTCCTGTACCTATTATAGGTATGATCGACCCCGGAGTTAACGCTTTATCGAAAGAATCCTGCAAGAGAGTCGGAGTAATCGGAACCAACGCCACAATTGAAAGTGATGCTTTTAATAAAAAACTGAAGGATAAGTTTGGCGATATTGAAATCTACTCCGCGGCATGCCCACTTTTTGTCCCTCTTGTAGAAGAAGGTTGGACGGATAATGATGTTCCGAAGCTTGTAGCAGAAAAGTACCTTTCTCCCTTAATAGAGGAGAATATCGATTCTTTAATATTAGGATGTACTCACTATCCTTTGCTTTATTCCGTAATAAAAAAAGTGATGGGGGATAAAGTAACGATAGTTGAACCCGGAAAAGAAGCTGCTATACTTTTGGAAAAATTTTTAGATGATAACAATTTAAGAACCGGAGGAAAAGGGTCTCTTAAGGTATATCTTTCTGATATACCGAGAAACTTCGAGCGTACAGTCGTGAATTTTCTGGGAGAGGTACCCGGCAAGATTCAACTGGTGAATTTGAAAGATTGAATATTTGCCACGAAGGCACAAAATCGTTAAAGTGTTAGAGCGTTAGGGAGTTAGAGGGTTAAAATATCAAATATTTGGATGGGAGGGGTGGCTAACGCATCTACGCACTAACTCACTAACTATAATAAAATTCTCACACAAAGTCACAAAGAACACGAAGATTCTGGATCGTTAGAAAGTTAGATGGTTGGGTAGTTAAAAAATCCCAACCAACTATCCCACAATCCAACGAACCAACCAAAAAAGAAACAACAAATCACACGAATAACACGAATAGTTTTTTAACTCGAAACACGAAACCCGTAACCCGAAACCTATAATTCACACAAAGACACAAAGTTTTTTATTGTTTTTTCTGGAAAATCCCAACCCCACCGAAATCAAATTTTCAGATATACAGATGCATATACTTGACATCAGGTAATTTTATAATATATTTCAATTATGTAATTTTATACGAATTATCTCATTGGTGTTGAGAACATTTAAGGAAATATTTGTATAGTAAAAAACGATAAAAATAAATAAGAAATCATTGGAGGTATTGGAATAATTAAAAAACCGTCTAATAGTTACAGTAAATCTAAAAAACAAGGAGGAAGTTGTGAAAAAAATAAGTATGAGCTCAGTTATTTTAAACTTTAAAACCATTTTCAAAGGTAAGCCTCAAAGATTATCTCTGACAACCGGCTTGATTTTTCTACTTATTGTGTTATGGAACTCTCCGCAAAATGTTATGGCTAAAGAGCGAATTGGGGTTCAGCAGTTAAATGTCTCAACACAGCAAAAAACTTCTATTACTCGGCAGTTTTATCTAAAAGGAGGCACTCGCGAGATAGTAGAGTTTGAGGTGACGAATACTGGAAAGATCGAAGCAAAAGCTGAATGGGCTGGGACGGCAAAACCCCTGGCCTTAATTCTCAATGGCCCTGGACAGGTGCAGTATTACGCTCGTAAAGATGGCAAAAGCCCATTAACGTTAACCTACGAGGTGCCGCATAATATTTTATCTTTGGGAAAGAAATGGAAGGTCTCTGTGGTCAATTTTAACTCTGGTACAATAGCTCAGGGTAAAGTTCAGGTTACTTATCCGGAACCACCCAAAAGCGCCGAACCCATAAAATCTGTAGAAACCGAAGTTGAAAAGCCTGTAACAAAACCGGCAGAAGAAAAACAATCCCTCACAGTCAAACATTATGAGATTCAAGAATCGAAAGGATTCACAACGCAGCAGCTAAAAGAGATTAAAATAAAACTTGAAGCACAAAAAATTGAACATACAAAAATCAAGATAGAAAATAGCCTTAAAGAAATTGCGCCAAAGAATCCTCTGGTAAAAATTGTAATACCATTGATGTATAAACATATGGAAGAGAAGGCTCAAAACCCCCTGATAAAAAACCAGATCAACACCAGCCCTCATCTCCAGACAATAGTACAAGCTTACAAGAGTCTCTCTCCCGAAACTACGAATAAGTACTTTCATCCCCGATATGCTAAGCTTAAAGCAGGACAGAAAATCGATAAATTACAGTTAGGAAAGGATATACTTGAGGCTATGAGACCGAATTATAAAAGCGAGCTAAGGCAGATGGTAAGAAATTCAATTTCTGCCGAGTCTCCGAAATTTCAATGGAATACAGCCGAGTCTCGAAAAACGGAATTAAAAAAGACTGACCGTATGCAAATGAATAGTAAGCAATACGATATAAAAAAGCTTGACATGTTAATCAACAAACTAAAAACAAGTCCTACACAAGTTAATATGGATGCAGTGAGAGATTTTGTTCAAGCTGAAGGATTAGATTTAGAGGGTATAGAGATAGAGAACAACGATATTCATCAGGTTATTGCTGACGGGCTACAAGCGAATCCTGAGTGGATTCCCGACCTCAATAGCGATCATTTCGTCAGTAATTATTACAAATATGACATAGAACTCGACTGGTTTCATTGTATTGACCAGAACGAAAGAACCTGTGTTTGGATTCCATTTTGGGGGACGGAATGTTCCGATGATGAGCCATATTGGCATCTAAGTTCTACAATTCCACGCTACGATCCTGATGACCCTGACCAGATACACAGGCTTCATGAAGGAGAGCTCTATATGGTGTTTAGTCAGGTAACCGGAACCTACGATGATGTAAATAACGGGGAGACCCGTGTGTTTCGGCCGCATGATCGTTTGCTTTTAGATAGAAACATATATAACACAAGGACAACTTTTACTATTGCTCTTTGGGAGGAAGACTGGAGCAAGGCAGAGGTTAGAGATGCCATTCATGATGCTATCGAGGATTTAAGAGACTACTTGATTGAAGAAATCAAAGATGCTGTTATGGATGCTATAAAGGAAGCCGTTTATGAGGGTCTCATGGAAGCTTTGCCGGATGAACTTCATGCTGTCTTACAACTCTTTTTTGAAGGACAGATAAGCTTCTCTTCTCTTATGGATGCAGTTCAGACTGTAATGGGTGGGGTGGATATCGGCATGATTGCACTGCAATTGATCTTCTCAGGAGAAAGTATAACAGAGATTATTACAGGTTTAGGAGGAGCATGCCCGGAGATTACCATTGCACTTATTGCTATAAAAGTCGCAGGCCCTATTGCTATTGATTTTTTTCAGGGAGATTTCGAGGATGCCTTCGAAGGATTGCTTTACTTACCGCTAAAACTTTTTGAATTTTTTAAGGATTTATTCACAAACATCGTCGGATTCTTTGAGAACATTATGGCAATCATTGATCCGGACGACCACATCCAAACTCGTTCAGTAACAATTGAAGGCTCCTTTGATAATATATTCCAGGATGCTCTGTGGGGAGATGATTATTCCAGTATCTACACTCCAGGGATCCCCAGCGGATGCGGCCCTAACAGCGATAATTCTTCTATCATGATGAGAGGGATGTACTTACAGCCGTTTCTCAGTTTTAGGGGGGCAGATGCCAAGTACCGCGCCTACTACAATGTGAAAAGAACGCTTGTAGGAGGAAGAGAGACCTTTGGTTTTACTACAAGACCTATACCGGACCCGACAAGTGTGCAGATCAGAACTTATACTGCCAAGTCAAGCAGTTCCCGCACAAAATTAAAGGTTTCATATTGCACTCTAAACTCAGATGGAATTCCCTTTATTATGGTATCAAAAGAAATAGGGGGGGTTGTGGTTGAAAATTGGACAAATACGGTCTTTTCGGAACCCGAATTCTACGTAGATTTTGAGCCAGGAGCGGAATATGAACTTACCATTATGAACCTTTTTCCCGGGCAAGGAAGTATTTATGGTTATGTAACTTTTGAGGAGGAATAGTACGCCGGATCTGTGCCTTAGGTTCTCTTAACTTTTTGAGATTAAGTAATTGGGGCGGCGGCAAATAAAAATTTGATAAAAGAAATTTCGAGCGAACTGTTGTAAATTTCCTGGGAGAGGTACCCGGCGAGATTCAACTGGTGAATCTTCTTTAGACTTTTTCGATTTTTATTTCTTTTTCTTCTTCAATTCCTTCAGTATCTCGGAAAGTAATTTATTGCTTTTTTGTTCCATTTTAAGCGATTTTTCTATGAGCTGCATTTGTTTTTCACTCAAGTTATAAGCGTGATTTAAGTATCTCTTATTCTTTTTCTGGACATTGAAGGCAATTATCAAAATAAAAATAATAAAAAGCAAGAACAAAAATGGCAGATAATTTAGAATATCCAGGAAAAAACTCGTGGGGATTTTTTCCCTCATCCTGCCGTAATATTCCTCATCTGATAACCATTTTTCTTCCTCTGTATCGTAATATAGTATATTGTCCTGAATCCAGGCGGAATAACTGTAGGAATATTTTTCTAAAAAATCTTTCGGCAAGTTAACAAGTTCGACTTCAATGACGCCCAGAATAAATCCACCTTCAAAGCTTGAAGCCTGTTTATCTATGGTAACGTTTAGAATTTTCAGCTCACCGTCGAAAGGGAACCTTTCTGTCTTGAAACGGTAGCGATTTTTCGAAAGCTTTTCAAAGGCGAGGGTTTTAGGATCGCTTTTTTGAAAGCTTTCCCATGCTTTAATTAGAGATTCTTCCGTCGGAATCGCAAATAAAATTGCCGGGACAAATAAAAGGAACAAACTCGTAACAACAAAGAAATACGGTCGTGTTTTATTCATTTAAAATTCCCCTTTTTTATATAAAGATTACCAAACATATTTATTTCAAGATTTCTATTCTCAATATAAGTCGAAAAAGATAAGTGTCAAGTTTTATTATGGTTGGTGTGTAGGTGTAATAATTTAGTCATTAGTCGTTTGTCACTGGTCACTAGTCAAAAAACAAAAACTACAATTCCTACATGTTCTACATGTAAATATTGGGGATGGGGGGTAAGTTTTCCTCTTGATTTCTCATACTATCCTACTAAAATGTAAATATGCTGAAGAAACTCGGGCGGTATCTCTTTAAGTATAAAATCTTACTCACTTTTCTCGTCATCGTTATGGTGATCGTTGCCATTTTGAGCGGGTTTACAATAGGCATGATAACTCCTATTGTCTCGGCAATATTCGGGGAAGAAAATACAAGTGGCGGACCGGGTATTTTGCGCTGGTTGATTGATTGGATTACCCAAGGGGACAGGATGAGTTCTCTAATACGGTTAGCTGTGACTCTTGTTGTTATTTATGGAATAAATGCCCCATTTACACTTCTTTTATATTTTCTCTCCGATTCCCTCGAGCAGAGAACAATTTCCGATATACGAGTAGACATGTTTTCAAGACTGACTGAACTTTCCTTCAAGTTTCATTCAGTAACAGAATCGGGCAAGCTGCTTTCAAAGATTACAAATGATACGGAAAAAATAGAATTTGCCTTAAAAAGGGGAGTTATAGACCTTGGGCGTAACTTGTTTCTTCTTCTTGTATACGTGGGTTTGGCTTTGTGGGCGTCATGGAGATTGTTACTTATATCGCTTGTACTTATACCTTTTATTCTTTTTGTGGTACAGTTAATAGGTAAAAAGATACGTGGTCGTTATACCCACCTTAGAAAACAGAGAGCTTTTTTGAATGCTTTAGCTTCCGAGATGCTTTACGGAATAAGAATAATAAAATTGTTCGGTATGGAGAGGTATGAGATAGAAAAATTTCGAAAAGAATCGGATATATACCGCAAGAGTTACGTGAAGAGTAATTTACTAAAAGGGCTTCTGCCTGTTTCCGCGGAGTTTTTAGGGGCAGTCCTAGCGGGAATTATACTGGTCTTTGGTGGGTTTTTTATTTTTAAAGGTTTCATAACACCCGATAAGTTTCTTATCTTTCTCGGCTGCGCTGTTCTCCTGCAGCAGCCAGCGCGGCAGATAAATTTATCGTACGGAGATCTTCAGCATGGGTTGGCTTCTATGGAGAGCGCTCTTGAGATTATTGAGGCATCCGAGACAATTGAAGATGCAGGTCCTCTTATCTTAGATTCTTTTAAATCTTCCATTAAGTTTGGAGGAGTTTCTTTTTCTTATGACAGCAAAAACTATGCGTTAAATAATATAGATCTTACGATAAAAAAAGGAGAAACGCTGGCTATAGTAGGCCCTTCGGGTTCCGGTAAGACAACTCTTGTTCAACTGATTCCCAGGTTTTTTGATCTTCAAGAAGGCAAATTAGAAATAGATGGAAATGACATAAGAGAATATACTCTTTCCAGCCTTCGCAGTCAAATAGGAATGGTCCCTCAGGATGTAATACTATTTAATGATTCCGTCAAGAATAATATTAAATATGGAAAGATAGATGCTTCCGTAGAAGAATTGCATGAGGTTCTTATAAAAAGCCACCTGGAAAATTTTGTAAATAGACTCCCTGCGGGATTAGACACAATTATTGGTGAAAAAGGGGGAAGGATTTCCGGAGGAGAAAAGCAGAGAATTGCAATTGCCAGGGCTCTGCTTAAAGATTCACCTATTTTGATTCTGGATGAAGCGACTTCTTCGCTTGATTCGGAATCCGAAAAACTGCTCCAGGATGCTATGGCAGAATTGCTTTATGGAAGAACTGCAGTGATAATTGCGCATAGACTTTCAACAGTGATAAATGCGGATAGAATTGTTGTTCTGAGCAATGGAAAGATAATAGAGGAAGGAACACATGAGGCGTTGTTACGCAAGAAAGGCTTGTATAAGAAACTTTACGATATTCAATTTAGAGATTCGAAGAATTCTGGTAAATCCTGATTAATTTTTCGGTTATATTATCCCAGGAATATTCTTTTATCAAATGCTCTTTAAAATTTTCACCCATTTTTACTATTTGTTTTGATGACATCTCAATTAAATCTTCCATTTTACTTGCCAGAGATGTAGAGGAATCTTTCTCGAATGTAAAACCATCTATTCCGTGCCGTACTGTTTCTTTTAGGCCTCCGGTTTTAGACACTATAACAGGTTTCTTGAAATATCCGGCTTCAAATAATGTTATACTTTGAGAGATGTTTTTATGAGGAAGAATAACGGCGTCGACGTTCCTGTAGATAAGTCCCAGCATAGAGTAAGAAGGGTATGCTACTAAAGGGTAAAGGTTCTTTATTTCTTTTGTGATTTTATCTTTTACGATTACGCTGTAATTGAGGTTTCTTTTATTTAAAATACTGATTGCCGAAGAGAGAGTTTCGAATCCCTTGTATTTTTTTATGGGTCCCATGAAAAGAAAAATGGGTCTTTTGAGATGAGGAAACATTTTAGAATAGAAACTCTTTGAATCTAAATCGGTCGTTCTGTCAAAAGTGTTGTAGAATATTTCGGCATTCCCGTGTGGTATGGTAGTTACAGAGACGGGAATATTGAAAATTTCGTAAAAATTGTTTTTTGTTTCGTTGTCGTGAACTATTATTTTTTGCATGCAAGAATATAATTTTTTTAAGTTTTGAAAGTCGCGAGGATGTTCTCTGTGGGGAAGAAGATTATGGGCGGTATGCAGTATTCTTACGTTGCCTAAGTGAGGGATTATGTGCTTCTCAATACTTGGAACAGTAAACCAGAGAAAATGAAGAATCGTGTTTTTCTTTAATTCTTTTCTTAAACGGAGATGCCCGAAAAATATCTCCGGTGTTTGTGTGAAGTTGGCGATGAATCTCTGGGTTTTTTTATTTTCGAATATACCTCTGCTGAGAGGGAGAAAAAGATTGTTCTCCTTTACCGGAGATTTACCTCTCCAGTCTCGCGGTATATATCCGAAAAAATCGAAAGGGTATTTCTTCTTTTTTAAGGTTGAAAGCAAACAAAAATTGTAAGGTTTTGTTGTATTTCTGGGATCGATGAGATAAGTATTCACGTTTTATGATAAGTGTTTCTCTAAGATTTTAATTGTCGGATTTTTTATGGGACCTTTTACCGAAATATGTATTTTCGCGAAGGGCAGGGGCAGCATGAGTTTATCCCAGGAAGAGAAACGAAAATGCGGATGAGCTTTAATAGACACTGCAAAAATTGGCAGACCGGATCTTTTAGCGATATGTAAAACACCTTTCTTAGCCTTTCTCCTCGGTCCAACCGGTCCGTCCGGGGTAACCGCAATATGGTTGCCTTTTTTTCCGTAATTTATTAAATCTACCAGTGTTTTAATCTCTCTTTCACCTTTTTTCGGTCTGAAAGGTTTGTATCCAAGAAGTTTTAACACCCTGCCCGATAATTCTCCGTCTCTGCTTGAACTCACCAATACGCCGACCCCCGTGCCCATATTTGAGTATACCGCGGGAAGGTAGTATTCATGCCAGAAAACATACAGGACCTTGAATTTATGACGTTTTAAATGTGAAATACCTTGAAACTCTATTCGCCAGCTCGAGCCAAGTAGACGCACTAAAAGTGCTATTAAGAAAGGTTCACTAAACCATAGAAAGGATTTTATTGGCGATCCTATCATAAACCCCCTCACTGCCCAATAAAGACTTAAGTTTTTTTAGCTGTTTTGAAATATTTTCTCTTTTTTCGTAGAGCATTTCAAGTTCTTTTGCTATTCTTATCGGATTTACTTCTTTTTGAATTAGTTCCGGTACTACTTCTTTGGAAAATATTATATTCACAAGACCGAAGTGTTTAACACGAGCTAAAATTTTTGAAATAAGCCAGGAAATATATGATAATTTATATACTATTACCATAGGCGTCTGGAATATTCCGGCTTCAATTGTTGCTGTTCCGGAACTTACAACTGCCACATCCGCCTTTTTAAGAATATCGTATGTTTTTCCATAAAAAATTTCTAAGTCATTTAATAGTTCTTTTCCGATTTCTTGGGTAAGAGTAAGGTCTTTTTGTTCATGCAGGGCAATTACTGCTTTACTTCCGGGGTATTTCTCCTTAAATATTTTAAAAGCTTTTAGTAGGGGGAGGAGTAATCTTCTTATTTCCGTTTCTCTTGAACCGGGGAGTATTGCTATTAGAGGATTTCCGGAGAGCAAATCCTTTGTTTTTAATTTTCCTTCTGCTTTAACAATATCTAATAAGGGATTGCCGAAAAAGAAAGACTTTATTCCTTCTTTATCGAAGAAAGATTTTTCAAAAGGATAGATAACAAATAAGCCTTTAAAGTATTTGGATAAACTTTTACTTCTCCATTTACCCCATGCCCAGACCTGTGGTGTGATAAAGTA
>CAYRCN010000030.1:0-13835 GCA_964422805.1 uncultured bacterium
AGAAAAAACCGCCGAGGTTAAGATTTCGGTAATCGATTATAATGAAAACGAGTTTATTAAAAGAGAACGAGTGAAGGCAGAAGATTGTTTTCCTTTCAAAGACAAGGATTCGATTACCTGGATAAATATCGATGGTGTCCATAACACCGCTATTATCGAAAAGATAGGAGAATACTTCGACCTTCATCCTCTCATTATGGAAGACATAGGGAACACAACACAGCGTCCGAAAGTAGAAGATTTTGAAAATTATGTTTTCGTTGTTTTAAAAATGCTTTATTTCGATGAACGAGGCGAGGAAATAGAAGTCGAACAGGTGAGCTTGATACTGGCTAAAAATTTTGTTATTTCTTTTCAGGAAAAAGAAGGAGACGTTTTCGACTCTGTTCGAGAAAGGATAGAAAAAGGAAAGGGACGCATAAGAAAGATGGGAAGCGATTATCTTCTCTACAGTTTAATAGATGCAGTGGTGGATAATTATTTTTCCGTGCTTGAAAGAATGGGTGACCGAATCGAAGAATTAGAAGAAGATATTGTCGAGCACACAGAACCGAAATCCTTACACAATATTCATAAAGCAAAAAAAGATATGATATTGCTTCGCAGATCCGTCTGGCCGTTGAGGGAGTTAGTGAATTCTCTCGCCAGAGAAAAAACTTCACTTATTTCAGCAAACGTAATTATATATTTTAGAGACGTATACGACCATACAATTCAGGTCATCGATACTGTCGAGAATTTTCGTGATATGCTTTCCGGATTACATGACACCTATCTTTCGAGTCTGAGCAACAAAATGAATGAGATTATGAAAGTTCTTACTATGTTCGCTTCGATTTTCATTCCTTTAACTTTTGTCGCAGGTGTCTACGGTATGAATTTCAAATTCATGCCTGAACTTAATTGGCGCTGGGGCTATTTTTCTGTCTGGGGAGTCATTATTACTCTAGGAGTATCAATGTTATTTTATTTCAAACGGAAAAAATGGTTGTAACTTTTCTGGCGTTCTTAAATATAAAATAAAAAAAGGCTCTTTTCCGCAAAAGAACCTTTATTATATAATCATAATATAACACCAATTAATAAAAAGTCAAGGCTATAAGAGAAAAATTTCTGCTTTTCCGTTTAATATTTTGATTACCAATAACTTGCAATTATACATTACTCGAATATTTTTTAAGTTTTTTTGTTGTTTTTTTGCTAAATTGGAACAAAATTTGACGCAGATGGGTCTATAGAATAAATAATTATGAGCAAAAATATACTTCTCTTAGAGGTTATTAAACTAATACTGCTGGGCGGTACGTTGGGCTGCCCTGCTATGATGGTGGGCCCGGAGCAAGGAATGTCGGCAATGATGGAGGATATGGGCAGGCCCAGTTTCGTAAAATCCTTTAGCGTCGTTTACCAGATAGGTTATGATGAAGAGTCCTTCCCTTATATTAAGATATATTACAACATTCCCTATTCGGGAATAACTTTCATAAAAGCAGATTCTCTCTATAAAGCTTCGTTCAGGTTAAATTTTAATGTCCTTTATGAAGGTGAAACAATTGTAAATAAAAGTATCACAGAAGATATTAAGACAAGGGACTACTCTAAGACCGTTTCTTCAAAGGATGTTTTCTTCGGTACTTTTAGGGAAAGTATTTCTACCGGGAGCAACGAAGTATCTATAACGGTGATGGATAAAAATTCTGAACGAAGGTATGTGTGGAAGCGTGAAATTCTGGTTCCGGAAATCCTGGATACTTTAAGGCGGAATTGATGTTTTATAAATTTTTAAGATTCTGCAGAAAAATCATAGATGATATTATCTGGAAATTTTATGCGGATATACATCTAAGAGACATATTAATAAAAATTGGAGAATCTAAGAAAAAAAATTGATTTTTTACCCTTTCGAAAAACCTAAAATTAGAAAAAAATTTGCACAGAATTCGTAATTTCAGAGTCTTTCAGTCTCGTTATCTTAATAGAACCATCTTCCTTGTATTAACATAGCCGTTATTACTCTTCAGTTGATAAAGATACACTCCGCTTTCCGCCCTCTGTCCGGCTGAATTTGTGCCGTCCCATTCTACCGAATATTCACCTGCCTGCTCTATTCCATCTATCAATGTTATAACTTCACGCCCAAGTAAATCGTAAACTCGCAAAGACACGCCGATACCTGCTTCGGTAGAAGAAACCGTATATATAATTTCTGTGGATGGATTGAACGGATTGGGATAATTCTGATTTAATTCAAATGATTTGGAAGGAATGTGATTCCTGTCTTCTATACCAGATGACAAACGATACCGATACAGGCTCGAGCCTCCGGTTATGTATAAAGTCTGCCTATCCACATCCCCCCAATTACAATTCGACGGAAATACCGGAACATAAATCGTATCTATACAAACACCATCCGGTGATATGACCCATACGCCCGTAGGTCCTGTACAGTAAAGATTCCCTGCCGGGTCCACTTTCATTCCGTCGACATAGCCCATAACCGGTATCGTGAAAAAGACTGTTCTATTTGTGATTAGCGAATCATCTACAACATCCCAGACATAGATTATCCCTAGGGGCGATTCATTTACATATAACTTCGACTCATCGGGCGAAAAACAAATACCGTTTGGTTTGTCGAATGTCGTACTGTCCAATACCTGAATATTTCCACTTGTGCCTATTCTGAAAACACCTTTAAAACCCATTTCTTTTGGCTGGCCAACCGGGGTGTTAA
Organism: uncultured bacterium; assembly: GCA_964422805.1. GTDB lineage: Bacteria > Hydrothermota > UBA3072 > UBA3072 > UBA3072 > JAFGHJ01. Next base: position 2,738 of record CAYRCN010000030.1, read on the forward strand.
AATCCGGATCGGTAAAAAAAATAGAGCCATCGGACTTAACGACTAAATCATTCGGGCTATTGAATTTTTTCCCGTCGTAAGTTTCAGCAAGCGGAGTTATCGAGCCATCCGATTCTCTACGTGAAACGCGTCTTTTTGCCATTTGAGTCAAAATAAGATTGCTGTCTAAATCGAATGTAAGACCGTTCGAACTGTCCGATGGATACATAAAATCTGTAATTGAACTATCAAACGGCGACCAGCAATATATCTTATTTGCCGCGATATCGCTAAATAAAAGCCCAACCCCATCCATCCAAACAGGACCCTCCGGCTGCAGGAATCCTGTTGCCAATTCTTCTACTTGAGCATTTAATGGACTAATTAAGCATAAGAAAAACAAAAAAATGCAATACTTTAATTTTTTAATCATCTAACGATCTCCTTTTCGACGAACTCTTCATTTTTTATTTCACCAATTATTACTTAATTTTTCAAAAAACAAGCCCTTACCCCTCTAACTTCAAATCAATAATAGCTATTCCACGAAAAACGTCTTTCTAAGTCTAATATCCTCTGAGGAGCAACCAACTTGAATCTCAAATTCACCCGGTTCTACAATAAAGTCATTCGATTTAATATCATAAAATGATAATTCGGACGCCGGAAGATTAAACGAAATGGTTTTTTGTTCACCCGGTTTAAGAGTTATACGTTGAAACCGTTTTAACTGTCGGATTGGCACCTTTACTGAAGCTTTTATATCACGAACGTAAACCTGAACGACTTCGTCGCCTTTGTAGTCGCCGGTATTTTGTACGGTGCAGCCGATTTTAATCGAACCGTTCTTACCAATTTTGTCGGCACTTAATCTTAAATTACTGTATTTGAATGTCGTATAAGAAAGCCCATGACCAAATGGGTACAAAACGGGTTCCTCAAAATACATATAGGTTCGTCCGTGATTGATAATATCATAATCGGCAAAACCCGGCAGCTGTTCTGTCGACGCGTAGAACGTTTCCGGAAGTTTGCCGCCCGGATTAACGTCGCCAAATAGAACATCGGCGATCGCCGTTCCGCTCGCCTGACCGGTATACCATGCTTCGAGTATCGCAGCAGCCTCTTTTTCCGTTCCCGAAAGAGCTACAGGCCCACCGTTAACGAGAACAATGATAATATTGGAATTTACCTGTGCAATCTCGTGGACGAGGTCTCTTTGAACCTGAGGTAATGTAATATCCATCCTGTCATTTTCTTCTTGAGAAATAAGGGGATGTGTTCCAAGAACAAGGATAACCAGATCGCTTTTCTTCGCGACTTCTTTTGCCTTATCAAAATCTTTTTGAAAAAGATCCCATACCAATCGCGCCGTTGCGCCGAGACTATTATCAAAATATTCAAATACAATTTTATACTCTTTTCCGGCTTTTAATTCTATTTCCATGTGGTTGGGTTTTTCACCATGTTCGATCCAATCTTCAAATAACAATTGGTTGTCTAAGTAAAGTCTAGCCCCATCATCTGTTCTCGTTCCCAAAGAAAACACACGAGTTTCCGGGGATATTATTTTACCTGTCCAGCGAACCGAGAATTGATCGTTTGGCACCTCGGGCGCCGGGGATTTTTCACCCCATCTAAAATTTATCATTGAATCGATACGTGTTAAAACAGGTTTACCTTCTAACTCCATGTTATCAAAATATTGCCCAATCATTCCTGTTTTACCTGAGTTATCGATTTTCGCAAAATGTTTTGCTTCGATTGGTCTTAAAAGTCCGCCGCCAACCCCACAGCCTTCCACGTAGTTGACTTTAATCCCATAACTCGATGCTTTATTTTTTATACCCTCAAGCGGACTAATTCGGATTTTGGGCCAGCCGCTATAGATTCCTAATTGGCACTCCTCTGCATTTGGTCCGATTACCGCGATCGTTTTTATTTTATTTTTATCCAGAGGTAATATTCCTTCATTTTTTAGTAGAACTATTGATTTCTGCGCAGCGGTAAGAGCTAAATCACGATGGGCCTGACAGTCAAGTTTTTCTTCCGGAATTGCGCTGTATGGTACAATCTCCGGAGGGTCAAATTCACCCAATCGAAATCGTGCGGAAAGCACGCGTTTAAGCGCGCGGTCGAGGTCACTTTCTTGAATCAATCCGAGTTCCAGAGCTTCACGCAGATAACTACTATAAAAATTACCGCAATTTAGATCGCACCCTGCAAGAATGCCGCGCGCTGCCGCCTCGGCTCCCGTTTCATAAAAATGATGTCCGGAAACCATATCGTGAATGGCTCCGCAGTCGGATACAACATAACCTTCGAATCCCCATTTTTCTCGAAGAATATCGGTCAGCAAATAATAATTGCCGCAGCATGGCTCTTGATTCAGTTCGTTATAAGCGCCCATAATAGAAAAAGCTTTGCCCTCGACGATTGCCTGCCGGAAAGCCGGCATATAATATTCCCATAAACTGCGCATATCGACGTCGGATGAACCTGAGTGGCGGCGTATTTCTTCATTGTTGGCAATAAAATGTTTCGGAGTTGAGACTGTTTTAAGGTAAAAAGGATGATCTCCCTGCATACCTGTCACAAACGCAACAGCCATTCGTGAAAGCAGATAAGGGTCTTCACTGTAGGATTCCTCATTTCTTCCCCAGCGTGGATCACGTGCGATATTGACTGTCGGGCTCCAGTACGAAAGCCCTTTACCTTCGATTTTGTTTTTAACACGTGCTTCATCAGAGATAGCCGTTGCTACTCGATGCACAAGATCAGTATCCCAGGTTGAACCTAAAGCAACTACCTGTGGGAAAGAAGTTGCCCATACATCTAAGACTCCATGCAAAGCCTCATTCCAATAATTATACTGGGGAATACCAAGACGAGGAATAGCTTCCGAACGATTTACCAGTTGACCTATTTTTTCGTCAACTGTCATCAAACCGACAAGATCTGAAAGCCTCTCAGCATAAGAGTTCGGTTTGAAAACATTTATTATTACAGTATCGCTTAATTTTTTATTGCCGGTTCCAGCGGCAGTTAATTTCAACAAATAATAACCCGTCCGGGGAAACGTAACTTTTGTCGCAGGCTCCGCAGTATTGTGAAAACGAACCTTAGGATTCGCGGGACACGTCCACAAGACAGCGATACCCTCTGGTGAAACATTTCCCTTAAGTTGGATTGTTTGAGCCTTTTCCCAGTTTACAAATTGGTTTGTTCCGGCATCGATTTTAATTTCATTAGTTTGAGAAGCTAAAAGTAATGGTAGGAAAAGCGAAATTAAAGCTATTCTAATAAAGTATTTTTCAGTCTTTTGATTCATTACATCCTCCATTTTTGTATCTGATTTTATGGAATGATATGAGAAAAAGGAAGAAATGTCAAGAGCGGTGCGTAGCACCGAGTCGTGAGTCTCAAGTCCAGAGTCACTAGTCGCCACCTCAACCCCAAAAAAAACTGAACTGCAATGTTTTTTGGACTACTGACTAGTGACTGATGACTAGAGATTACGTTTCCTTTTCAAAATCTGACCCCAGATACTATTGTTCGAATTCGATTTCAGATGTAATAGTATTGACGGAAAAAGATCCAGTATCAGTCGCAAAGACAAAAAATGGATGTTCATAATCTGGATGCAATACTTGAAAAAGTGACCAATGACAAAATGAATCTACATTATTTTTTTCTTTAATAAGACTCCACGCATCACAAACATCCATTTCGACATCCACAAGATCAGTGAAGAAAATTCCATCGAACATACCCTGCAAAGAATCTGTAATTATGTTCCATTCATCATCTACACAAACTAATTCCCAGATACTATCAGTAGGACCATAAGGATCATACGCTATTGTAATAAATTTGAATACTTCTGTCATGTCCGGATCTGTCATAAATTCGCCATTCTTTCTCGCACCGAGAGCCGTAATAATATGAGCCCTACTATCTTTTTGTAATGCAATCTCTTTTGCCTCTCTAATTTTAGGAATACTGATATTATCATCATCCGAATTAAACAATTCACATCCAATTGTTAATAGTAAAGTACACATAATAATCGATACATTTTTCTTCATAATACCCCCTTTTAAGGTTTTTTTTATTAGATACACAAAACCGAAAAAAGTTCATTTTCCCCAAAAAACCATATTCTCACACAGAGACACGGAGAACGAAAAACTGTCACAAGTCACCAGTCATGTGTCACTAGTCCACAAGCACAACCCCCAAAAACAACTGAACTAAAAAGTTTTTTTGACCAATGACCAGCGACCAGAGACTAATGACTAAATTATTCACACAAAATACACGAAATAGTTGTTGCTTTTTTACTAAAACCTAAGACCTTGTCATCTTTGGCTGTCAGCTATTTTCTTTTCACATTTCAAAGTCTAATCCTGTCAATACTGTTAATATATGCCGAATTTCAATCCGAATATAATGCCGGGATTACCATCTACATCAAAGTTGGTATCTCCGTTATATCTAGCACAATAAAACATCAGAAGATCTTGAACCTCCACAAAACATGCCGCCCTGTCAGAAAAATACCAATCAACGCCAAATCCGACAGTCGTATAAATATAAAAAGAAGAGTACTCCTCATAATAGCCATCCTCAACATTAAAAGCCGCACCTAGCCTCAAAAGAGAATACAGCGAAACATTATTGCGAGTAAAGTACAGCAACGCATCTACCCTACTATACGGATAGACATAACCATACGAATAGGAATTAATCGAGAAATCTTTATATTCGAAATCCAGCAAGCCAAGACAAACTCTTAAACCTAAATGGTCCGAAGGATTCATCGTCAGGTTCAAATTGTATCGCTTATACCATTCGGGATAAGCCGGATGCACATTAGACAAAGAAACCTCGACCTTTGGCCTTGAATACAGAGGCACAGCAAACACAAAAAACAAGACAGCAGAGACAACCAAAACCCCCATTCCCAAATTCTCGAATTTATTCTTTTTATTCTTCATTTTTTACCCCCTTTTAATAGTTTGTTTCATTTTGCGCAAAGTACTTTGCTATATAAAGTATTATAATTATTTTTTCATTTTTGTCAAGGGGGGATTTTAGATTCAAGAAATCTAAAATCAGTCGTGAGTCATGGGTCTCTGGTCGCGAGTCAAAGAATGGGAAAATTGGGAGGTGGGGAAACTATTTTACTATTTCTCTATTCAACCATTTAGCTTAGATTCTTCGAATCAGACAAAGAGGATTTTTTTTGTTGTTTTTTTACTAAAACCTAAAACCCAAGACCTAAGAAAGCTTTTCAAAGAAGGTTTAACCCTGTTGTTCTTTTTCTATTGCCGGACGTTATTGTAGAAAGTATTTTCGAACTTTCGCAGAAATCTGACGGTCTGTCATCTTGTCAACTGTTTCAATACTTACGATGCGTCCACCGAGGTTGTCTTTTTCGAGACGTGCTTTCAGTTCGCCCTTTGCCTCACCAGGACCAAATATCAGAATAGCTTCCGCATCGCGAATACTCGCAATTATCGTATCGTAGTAAATGTTGAGATGTCCCGTAAATATTTTCTGGCGGCTGTCACTTTCCGGTACTTGCCGGGCTTCGTAGGGACCCTTCAGCGGGGAATCACCGGAACGACGGAGTTGTTTTTCAACCTTCGACAATATCATTTTTATCTCATCCCCTTCGTCCGTAACGGCCACGATAATGGCTTTTTTATGGTCAATCCACAAACCTACTCTTTTTTTCATCGATTTCTCCTTTGTTTATCAGCTCTATCTAACGCTTGAGCATTCCTCCATCGTGACCTGTTTAGGAAAGATGCTCTTTAGCCCATAGCGTCTTTAGTCTAACATAATTTATACATCGAATATAAAATAGAAAAACATTTATGTCAAGCTTGGATTTCGCTGTCGCGGAAATAGTGAATTAGCTGATTGGTAAATTGGTAAAAAAAACTAGCAGCCAAAGGCGAAGAGCTAAAAGCTTAGTTGAAAGCGGATTTTTTGTTTGTTGTTTTTAATAATTCAAAAATCAAGACCTGACCCCACTATGTTCTCAGTTTTGGGAAATGTGGGGGGTTCAACACCAAAATATACTTCTTTGTTGTTTCCGTGTATATCTGCGTGAATCTGTGGCTGATTATTGGTGGTGGGTGGGCATCACCCCTCACCACACATCAACCTATACGGACAAAACTTACAGTAATCACCCGCATCGGGGGCGAAAGAAACGTCCGGGTTTACTATTTCTCTTAATATAAACCCGAGTGCCTCGAGGAAAAAATCGATATTCGCAGTCTGAAGTAAATTTTCTTCTCGCGGTTTTCTTATGTTAAAAATCTCCGCCCTGATTTTTTCAAGTGGTATTTCGTTGGTTTTCGAATAAAGATAAACATACATTGGCAACTGTAAGGTCTTGACCTTCTTCTTAATTATATCCCTGCTGGGTTCGACTTCGCCTGTCAGCCTTTTAGCTGGCATCGTTATGGTTCCGGTTTTGTAATCAATTACATGCATAACACCGTGTATTTCTTCAGCTCTGTCTATCCTGCCTTTGAGTTTGAAGGCGTTACCTAAGGTATCGCCTTTTTTTAGACCTTCTGATAAGAATAGGTCGAAGTTCCCGGAAACGGGTTTTTCAAGGTCTCTGATGAAGATATCCTCTTCGCTTGAGCGTATACTTTCATATTCGATAAACCGCATTAAGGTACTGCTGATAATTTCCCGGAGGAGAATTTGTTCTCCTCCTTCACGTAAATGTTTTTCTAGATATTTTTTAAGTTTTTCCGAGAAATCGCCTTTGTCGATTGTGATTTTTTTACCAATAAATTGCGTGTAATAATCTTTCAAGAAATCGTGAATTAATTTACCTATTGTGCTTCGTTCTATTTCTTCCTCGATATCCATGTATTCTTCGAGTTCGAGAACGTACCGGTAGTAGAATTGTAAAGGGCAGCGTACATAGGTGTCTATTTTCGTGGGCGAATACTGCGTATCCTTCAATCTCTCTAAGACTTTTTCACTCTTTTGAATATCTTTTTTCTTTAAAATCTCTATAGAAGGTTTAAAGATTCTATTATCGAGGATTGCATCCGTATCGGCTTTTTGCCCTTCCCAGATAATTTTCTCGATAAATCTCGACTTAATATTTTTATCCACATCTTTTAGCTTCCCTTCCTTATATATAAGGTGAACTTTGCCCGCGCCTCTAACAAGTCTGAAAAAGTTATGCGCATACATCGATTCTTCTTCTTCGTAACCGGGCAGACCTCTTAATTTCCGTAAACCGTGCGGTAAGAGAGGATCGAATTTGTATAAACCGGGCATGATACTTTCGTTTACGTCGAGCAGTATCACCTGTTCGAAGTTTAGATTTCTACTCTCGAGCATTCCCATTATCTGAATTCCTTTCAGCGGTTCTCCGATGAAAGGAATTCTTACCGATAATAAGTAATTTTCGAGTAAATTGATGATACCGAGACTATCACCGAATTTAACGTCGGAGAAAAGACTTTTCTTCAGCTCTTCGAGTTTTTCGAAAGCAGTTCCGATAAACTGATTGTTCAAAGGATGTTTTCTTATGTTTGAATTCTCGTATATAAAGGAGATAAAGTCGAATAATTTCTCCGCGCCTTCTTTTAGCGATTTAATTTCGTTGAACGCTTCAATCGATAAAGAATGTACTTTTTCTAGTATTTCGAGCAGTACGGATGAAAATTCTTCGCTATTAAAAAGTTTAGTTATTTCTGAGACTGAAAAAAAATTCCGGGAACTTTCCCTGTTTTTCGATACGAGTATTTCTTCCAAGCGGTTAACCAGTTTACTGAACGGTTCTTCTCCTTCGGAAGTTTTAATTGTTTTTATCCAGGGGTGCTGAATTAAATTCAGATAGTCCTTGAGATAATAGAGGGTTCCTTTTTTATCGGTTTTCTTTGTTTTCTGTAGTGAGAAGATGTATTTAATGAGGTTAAATAGGGCGGTTCTTTTTAAAGGGTATCCCATTGTAATATTAAAGTCGTTTTCGTTTGTCTGGACTATTTCGGATATAAGAGGAATAAGAGAGCTTGAATCCGGCAGAATAATTGCGGTATTTTTACCCTTTTCTTTAAAAGCGGACAAAAGTTCCTCAGCGGTTAAAATTTCGGAATGCGTATCGAAGCATTGATGTATTTCAAGCTGAGGTTTTTTATTATTCGTTTTATTATCAATATCACTAAAAGTGACTCCCCAGTCCTGTTCCCATTTTTTGTGGAAATAGTAGGGGGAGGTCGTAGGGACTGTTCCTTTAACATCATCGGACTGAATTATTATATCGGCTTTTCCCTCTGAGAAAAGATATTTCATTATGCGTTCTTCGGATTTATTTAAAGCATAGAAGCCGACAAATATAATTTTTTTGAAAGCAATGAGGTCTGCGACCTCTTCGATGTTTTCAGAAGTAAAGCGGTAAACTTCTCCCCTGTAAGTCAGGTTGTTAGCTTTTAAGAAATAGTAAAACTTATCGCGGATAAGTGCGAAGTGCTTCCAGAAATCTCTGACCCATTCGAGAAAGTTCTCATCATAATCGGTGAGTTCTTCGATATCCCCCTGTTTTTCGGATTGGATTTCGAACTCTTCCATCGCGCCGAGAATACGGCTTCCCCAGTGGATATATGTATTTATGGATTCGGTTATTTTTTTAAGAGAGCTTGCCTCGTCTATTCCACTTTCCGCGATTGCCCTATACATTAAATAAATAAGGTCAAAGTCACCTTCGGGAACGCGTTCTTCCCGCAGCGTTCCAAAAAGATACTGCATCCAGCTCTCTATCGAGAAACGCATCGGGGGTATAAACGCGCCCGTTATTTTTTTCTTTAAGGAATCGAGCAGGAAATGAGAGGGTCTTATGCCGGGGAAAACTACCGCCACAGAGGAAAGGTCGGATGTATCGAAATTATCACAGAGATAATCGGTTAAGTATTGGATAAAATTTTCGGAAAAAGGTACTTTCAGCAGTTTACTCAAGAGCGATTACCTCCGCGGAAATAAGGTTTACTATATATGTCTTTATTGTTTTGTCCGGGAAATATGAGCTCATAACTTCTTTATAACTCTTAAGCTGCTTTTTCCATTTTGAAAGAGGCTCCTCTCCCGATTTAAAATCGACTATGTTAATTTCATTCTCTTTGAAAACGACCCTATCCATCCTGTACAAATCGCCTGTTTTTGAAACTATTTCTTTTTCTCTCCATGCCGTAACTTCGGGTGAGAACCACTCTTTTATTTCTTCCTTTTTAAATATGTTTTCAATAACCGGTTTTATTTTTTCTTTTAAGCTCTTCCGCTCGCCGGGATACGCGAATTCGTTTATCGATTGGTCTACTATCGAGTCGAGTTTTTCGAGGGAATTTACATCCTCTATATAATACAGAATTTTATGAAGAATCTCTCCTGTTTTTTGGGACGAAGATATTCTCTCATTCATCAAAACGTACATATCGTTTTTCTTAAAACAAAGTCTCGATGATGCTTTCTCTACGCTCTCTTTACCTTCCAGATCCATCTTTAAATATTTTAAGGGGATTTCATCCTTTTTATCTTCCGCCGGAGGCTTTTTTTCTTTTTTGCCTTCAGTGTATGAGTCTTCAGTCACGTAATTTGCTAAGATATTTTTCCAGAGGTCGGAATAATTTTGCGGTTTCTCATCACTCGTAAAAATATGCAGTTCATATTTGGCTCTCGTTAAGGCGACGTAAAAGTTGTTTATTTCCTCGAAAGTTTCATTCTGTTCTTTTTCTATAAGTTTCGATGCGATTTCGCGCTTGAGCTCGGCGTCATTTTCGGGAAGAATATCTTTTTTTACCTTAATTATTCTCTTTATTCCCTTGTACTCTACAACGACTTCATTTTTGTCTTGATCGACCGGGATGTAGATTAAAGGAATAATTACAACAGGGAACTCGAGACCTTTCGCGGAATGAATCGTCATTACTTTGATGGCTTCGGTTGACTCCGGCAGTAAGATTGACGGCGGATTTTCGTAATCCTGTTTTTTCTGCCACTCACTTAACATGCCTTCTATGGATGTTATGGATTGTTCTTCGAGGTTATGAATAAATTCAAGGAAAGCTTCGAGGAAACTAATCGTACTCTTACAATTTTCAGGGATTTTGAACGTACGGATTAAATCGCTTACAAGATCGTAAACCGGGAGAAATCCAACGCAAGAAAAAAACGGTTCAATATAACTTTGCCACTCGTTAGGAAACTCTTTTTCAAATTGTATGTAATAGGGAATCTCGCTCGAACAGTCTTCCGCGAAATTTATTATCACATTATAATCCAGACCGGTTTGTTTAACGAAGAAAGGACTTGTAAGCAACCCCAGGAATGACGCGTTATCTGTGGGGTGTTTGAGGAACCCTAAAGCCGAAAGCAAACCTTTTATAACGGGATTACCTGAGAGATATAATGTTTCACTTGAGACAACCGGGTATCCTTTTCCGCACAGGTGCTCCGTTATTTCTTTCGCGTCGTTATTACGGCGCACGAGAATTGCTATATCCCCGTGGCTGTAGCCGCGGTTTAAAATTTCTTTTATCGTTTCTTCTAATTGATCTTTTATAGATGAAAAAAGATCTTCTATACTTTTGCTTTCGCCCTTTATTTTTTTAATGGAAACAAGCCCTTCAAAATCTTCGCCTGCTTTAAAATCGGGCATTCTCTGTTTAACCGTATCGTGATAGAAGTCACTCTTTTGTCCCATTCTACCCCTGATTTCTTCGGGCAATTCTGAGAACACTTCTCCCACAAAATCGACTATCGCTCTGCTGCTTCGATAATTTTTATCTATATAATTAGACTGCTTCTCACCTTCTCCGACAGAAGCGAACAAATTGGAAGGAGTATCAAAAAGTTCTACGTCTCCGCCCCTCCACTGGTAAATCGCCTGTTTGGGGTCGCCGACGTAAAAGAAAGAACCTCCTTCCGAGAGGGCGTTATCTATCAGGGGAGTTAGATTCTGCCACTGGTCTCTGCTCGTATCCTGAAATTCATCTACGAGATAGTGGATGAATTTTTCTCCTATTCTGTAAAACACGAAAGGTATGCTGAATTCATCGAACAAGACTTTTAGTTCTTTATT
>CAYRCN010000031.1:0-13589 GCA_964422805.1 uncultured bacterium
ATACCGTCTTTCATTAAACGCGAAAGAGAGGAAAGAGTATCGAAGGGAGGGTAAATGCCCTTTTGATGCATTTCTCTCGAAAGAACGATCTGCCCTTCCGTTATGTAACCGGTAAGGTCGGGAATCGGATGTGTAATATCGTCATTCGGCATTGTGAGTATCGGTATCTGTGTAATGGAACCTTTTTTTCCTTTCACCCTCCCGGTCCTCTCGTAAAGCGAAGCAAGATCGCTGTAAAGATACCCCGGATAGCCCTTTCTCGACGGAACCTCTCCTCTAACCGAAGAGACCTCTCTTAAGGCTTCGCAATAATTCGTAATATCGCTAAATATCACGAGAACATGTTTATCTTTCTCGAAAGCGAGAAACTCAGCCACACTAAGAGCACAACGCGGAGTAATTAATCTTTCTACCGAAGGGCTATCGGCAAAATTGAGAAAAGTAACGAGGCGTCTTAATTCTCCGCCTTCCTCAAATTTCTTAAGAAAGAAATCAGCCTCATCGGCTCTGATTCCCATTGCCGCGAAAATAATAACGAATTCTTCCGTCTCAGATATCCTCGCTTGATTCACGATCTGAGCCGCTATTTCATTGTGCGGTAAGCCCGAGCCTGAGAATATCGGCAATTTCTGCCCTCGAATCAGAGTCGTAAGAGAATCTATAGCAGATATCCCCGTCATAATATTGTCCCTTGGATATTCCCGCCCGTCGGGGTTCAAGGGAAATCCATTAACGTCTCTTTCTTCTTCGCCTAAAACTTCTCCGCCTCCATCCAGGGGTCTGCCAAGACCGTCAAAAACTCTTCCCAGCATCTCTTCCGATACCGAAATAGTAATCGGAGAACCCACGAATCTGATTCTTACTTTTTCCCTGTTTATACCGCTCGTTCCGGAAAAAATCTGTGCAACAGCCCTGTCTTCGTCAACCTCAATAACCCTGCCCACTCTCTTTATGTCACCCTGTTCTATCTCAACCATTTCTCCGAATCCAACATCTCTCACCCCTTCAATAACGAGAAGCGGACCGCTTATTATACTCGCACCAATATGTTTTTTTTCGTATAATTTATCCATATTGTTCTCTTAAAGAAGAAAATTCTTTTTCTATTTTCAGTGTCAATTCATTGAATTTATGAAGTTCATCATTTCCGATTTCTTCCCTCATTCTTTTAATCTCGGGGAAAACCGACAATTCTTCTATTTTGAATAGCGGAACACCTATCTTCAGAAGGTCTTCAGCACCATCTCCGAAATCAAAGATAACTTTTAGCATTTTATACTGTTTTTCAGGACCACAGTAGGCATCAACAGCGGAAAGAGCACTCTGCTGCAGGAAACCCTCTTTTATGAGTTCGGCTTTCCTGAGCGTAAGCCTCTCTTTCTCCGGAAGAGCTCCCTCTCCTACCAGTTGCACTATCTCTCTTAAATGCGATTCTTCCAGAAGAATAGCCATTAATCTGTTACGCAGCTCCACGTTAGATAACCCCTTACTTTCCCACCAGCTACTCACGCTATCCAGATATCCAGAATATGATTCGGTCCAGGAAATAGCCGGATAATGTCTGGAATACGCAAGGTCTCTATCCAGAACCCAGAACGTACTGATAAAACGTTTTGTATGACTCGTAACCGGTTCGGAAAAATCACCGCCCGGCGGCGATACGGCTCCGACTATACTAACCGAACCTATTCTATCTTCCGTAACTTTAACCCTACCGCCTCTCTCATAAAATTCGGCAAGTCTGGAAGATAAGTAAGCGGGGAAACCCTTCTCTGCCGGCATCTGTTCCATTCTGCCGGATATTTCCCGAAGAGCTTCCGCCCAGCGGGAAGTGGAATCCGCAAAGAGTGCAACATCATACCCCATATCCCGAAAATACTCTGCTATCGTTATACCCGTATATATACTGGATTCTCTTGCAGTAACCGGCATATTGGAAGTGTTGGCAATAAGAATAGTTCGTTCCATAAGGGACTTACCGGATCTGGGGTCTTTGAGTGCGGGGAATTCTTCCAAAACCTGCGCCATTTCGTTTCCTCTTTCCCCGCAACCGATGTATATAATTAAATCCACATTAGACCATTTGGCGAGAGAATGTTGGGTTACGGTTTTTCCTGTACCGAAACCTCCGGGGATTGCCGCAACCCCTCCTTTTGCTATAGGAAAAACCGAATCTATTACCCTCTGACCCGTAAACATTATCTCCTCGGGAGAAATTCTTTCCAGAAAAGGTCTCTTTTTTCTCACTCCCCAGGAATGATATAGTTTGATTTCCTCCCTTTTACCATCTTTTTTCTCCAGGAGACAAATGGTATCCGAGACCCGATAATCGGAAGTTTTTTCTACCTCGACAACTTTCCCGGCAATTCCGGGAGGAACTAAAATTCTATGCTTTATCAGAGAGGTTTCTTTTATTTCTCCTATTATGGAATTCGGGAAGACTTCGTCGCCTTTCTTAACCTTTATATCAACTCTCCACTTCTTATCCCGTGAAAGTGCAGGAACCTTAGCCCCTCTTTTAATAAAAATACCCTGTTGTTCTTTCATTATAGTAATGGGACGCTGAATTCCATCAAAAGTATTGGAAATTATTCCCGGTCCCAATTCTACCGACAACGGTTTCCCGGTTCCGAATACCTTGATTCCGGGCTCAAGGCCCGTTGTATCTTCATATACCTGTATCATCGACTCGGTACCGTTAATTCTTATCGCTTCTCCCACAAGACCCTCATCTCCGATACGAACTTCTTCATTCATTTCAATGTTACGGGTATTCTTGGATATAATTATAGGTCCTTCGATTCTTTTGATTACAGCTTCACCCACCGGTAACTCCCAATTTAACAGCAATTTTTTTCATATTTTGCTTTATTATATTATCGGCAATAAGAGAAAAACGGAAATCGTATTCCTTTTCCTCGCTTCTTATTAAAAAACCGCCTGTTATCGATTCGCCGGTAAAATTTAAACCCTTTATGCCGCTACAAATTTTCTTAAAACTATCCAGGTCTTTTTCCCTTGCTACCAAAACAGCATTTTTTTCTTCCTTGATTACATCATTACAGCAAGATTTTATCCAGTTTTCCAGCTTACCGTCTTTAAGCATTAAAACAAGTTTTTCCTCCAAATCCTTACGCAACAATTCAAAAAGTTTATTCCTTAGATAAAAAAATTCTTTTTTCTCATCCATCTTTTTTTTGGAAACAATCCTTGTCTTTTCTTTCTCAAACAGGAATCTCCCTTTTTTCTCTGCTCCTTCCTTTATTTTCTTCTCTTCTTCCCTTGCCTGAATCAATATACGCCCTTCAGCTTTTTTAGCTCTGGAGAGAAGACTTTTCGCTTCCTTTTTCGCATTACCGACGATTTTTTCTTTCAACTGCTTAATATCATTTTTCATACACTAATAGACAAAACTCTTTTTATTAAATCAAGTGCTTTACCTCTTTCTTTCCAGCCGGTTCTGGAAGGTATTTCCACAACAAGAGGTATTACCCCTTCGGTCTTTTGTCTGTTAATTTTATCCCTTATCAGATCAGCCTCATTCTCAGTCACAAGAATAATTCCTACATCATCATCGCCAAGAGCCTTCTCGAACTCCTCTGCCACCGAATTTTCGCTCTCGGCAGTTACGGTAGAAATCCCGGAAAGAGAAAAACCGAGACAGGTAAATTCATCACCAATAACTTTTATCTTCATACTTTCATCAGTATAAGAACAGCAACAATGAGCCCCCAGATAGAAAGTCCTTCGGCAAGTCCGGCAAAAACAATTGCAGAACCCATAATTTCAGGTTTTTCCGCAAGAGCAGCCATAGCAGCCGCACCTATCCTGGAGAGCGCTATACCGGCTCCCAGTACGGAAACAGAAATCGATAGACCTGCTGCAAGAAAAGCCCATCCAGCAGAAACATTAGAAGACTGCGGCACTACACTCTGCTGCGCAAAAAGAGTAACAGGTATAGAAACCGTAACAACACCTACTATACCAAAAAAAACGGCAATAATTATAAAAGCAATGTTGAATTTTTTCAATCCCTGTATCAAACCATCAAACTTATCCACAATTACCTCCTATTTTATTTTTACGGGTTCGTAAACTTCTTTCCCTATTTCAAAGAAACGAGAATAAAATTCATAGTATTCAAGTCTCAGACCCTGAATAAATACAATCATTCCCTCAAGACCGATAATAAAAATATTTCCCAAAATCAATGTTGTGGACCCTCCCATTCCAACCATTTTTCCGATTAAACTCGAAATCTCTATCAGCGACATTGTCAGAATAACATGTCCTATGTTGAAAGCTGCGACTCGTATGAAAGAAAGAGTATTCGAAATCATAGAAAGAGAAAGATGAATCAACTCACCGATAGAGAGAAGCAGCTTATTGGAATTTAAACCCTCCTTTACGGCATCTTTTAAAGGAATACCGCCAACAACCACCATGGCACTAACCCCTATAACTATACTCTCTATTAGAACTATCTTCCCGGAATTCCCATTTACTATAGAAAAAACAAGGGAAAGCGAAGAAAGATAAAAAATAAAACCCGGTAATCCGTGAGCGGAAAGGAACAACCCCTCTTTATTATCCTCCATCGTATATTCGATCAAACGCAGAACATAGCCAAAAGTAACCATTATTACACCAAGATAAACAGCAAAAAGCATAGCCCTCTCAGGCTCTTTAAACGGAGAAAACCATATCGGTTCAAAAAGGTGAGTTCCGAAAAATTCTCCGAAAATTGTCCCGAACACAGCGGAAGAAGCTCCCAATATTACAGGAAAAATAGCAAACCTTCGTAGTAAACGTATACTATATAGAGCAACACCGGCTAAAATCAAGATAACCCCGTGTCCTAAATCTCCAAACATAATACCAAAAAGAAGCAAGAACGACAGACTGGTAAAAATAGTCGGATCTACTCCCCTGTAAGACGGTATACCATAAGAATTAACTATTGATTCAAAAGGACGGAAAATCGACAGATTATTAAGTTTAGTAGGCGCTTTACCTGCATCTTTGCTTCTCCGTCTGATTCTTTCCTCATCGAGGATATAAAGATTCAGATTTTCTCCTTTTTTCTTGACCTCGGGGACTGCCCGACTCGGCAAATAAGTACTGACAAAAAATACTTTCTCCGATCTTGCCGTCTTTTTCAACCACTTTAATTCCAAGGTCGAAACACGAATATCATTCTTCAATCCCAGAATCTCATCTTCTATATTACGTCCCATCTTCTTTAAGGAAGCAACAAGAGCTGTCCTCTCTTCTTTTATTTCCCAAAACTTACTTTCTATTTTGTCCTTCAAACTTAGAATAGGACCTTCCAAACGGCTAAAAAACTCAAGTTCACTAAAATGTACACTTTCCAGAACCTTACTCAGGGATTCAAGCTCAAAAGAAGAACAGAAGATAATAAGTGGTATTCTACCTTCTTGAGATTTTCTTCTGAAAACAAGAATCTCTCTGTCCTTCACTATCTCCAGGAGATTTTTTTCCTCGGCGGAAGGTATGGTTCCACCCAGCATTTTAAGAAACCTACTATTATGAAGCTCCTCTATTGGCGTATCCGATTCAGGCAACAGAGTCAGAAGTTCCGAGGTAAGGTTTAATTCTATCTCTTCTTTTTTCAATGATTCAAGTCTGTTTTGTTTCTCCCCCAGTTTTTCCTGAAATTTACTCAAGAAATTTCCGGCTTTATCAGTTACCTTATTTATCTCTACTGCACCCATCGGAATTTCCCCATGACTTTTAATATCGAAATACTCAATGATATCTTTTATTCTTTTTTCGTAATCTTCCAATCTATTAAAAATTTCCGTATATTCGGGTTCTCGCAAATGACTATCAGAAAACTCTGCGATATGGAACTTGCCTTCTTTACCTATAAAATCAAGAACCCGTGGCAAGTCTTCTTCGGTTACTGCAAGCAAAAAATGAGTCATTTCTTCAGGAACCCACATAAAGTTCACTCCTAATACTTTTAAGTTGTCCTTTCTCAAGGTTTAGCAATCTAGCCCTGTAGATAGAGATAATGTCGTTTATCTTTATGGTCAAAAGAAAGAAGAAAGCAAGAATTGCTCTCATTGAGTACATCTTAAATTTAAAATCCTTATAACAAATACGGCTGAACTCTCTTATATAAAAATCTTCAGAAATACCTTTCTGTTCTCCGGTACTTTCATAAACCTCGCCTTCCGGTATAAGAAATCTTCTTATCTCGAAATCTTCCAGATCGTAAAATCTTTTAAGGCGATGTAAGGCAAGCCTGTTTTTGAAATTTATCAAAATGAGAATAAATTCTTTTGTTTCGTATCTTTCTTCGTACGGCAGATTATCCGCCTCTTTGAGAAAAGAAGAATAATAACAATGGTCTAAAGGAATTTCAAGCTCAGCTTTATTCTGTTCATCTTTATATCTAGAGTATGCAGTATTCCAACAGTTTTTCCAGAATCTCTTTTGCATATAATCACTCAATTCTTGAACACTCATTTTTTTATCACGTAATCCATTAACAAAAAAACCTTTGCCCCCATGAATTATAGCTTTAATATCTCGTAGTTCATAGCCTCTGAGATAAGCATCAAAAAAAAGAGCCGATGATCCAGGTATCTGTCTTTTTATAACATTTCCAAGAAAAAAAGGGATCATTTTCAAATGAGTTTCCAAGTCGTTATCCGAGAGAGGAAATCTCTGTAAAATAATCATTTTCGTAAGCCGATTTAGGAAATCCGAAGCACCCTCTGTTTGCAGAAGATAGTCAATATCTTCAGCACCGGGGAGAAAGGAATATATAGCTCTTAATTTGGAATATATCGGATAAACCATTACTTTATTTTTATAGAAGAAGTAATCAATTCCGCCAATAGCTTTTCTCTTTCTTTTTCATACTTCTTTAGCCAGCTGTTCTTCAAACTTACTCCTATTTCTTCGACTTCTTCTTTCTCCTTTTTCTGAGTAGCGGAAAAACGCAACTTATATCCCTCAATTATCGACTTTGCTTCCTTTTCTGCATCCATAACGATTTTCTTTGCTTCTTTCTCGGCACCTATTCTTATACTCTCAGCCTCATGTTGGGCATTATCGATAATTTTTTTTGCCTCTCTTTCAATTTCAAGAACTTCCTTAATCCCGTTTTTCATCTTTCTCTCGTTTCTTCTTATATTTCTTAAATTCGACAATTATAAAATAGACAATTCCAAAAAAAATGATAGCTCTTACGAATATAAAAAACCACAAAATAGCAAGGGAAATTTTATTCATAAGTTCAAAAATAAAACACAAAGGAAAAAAGTCAAGGAGGATTCCGTTACAAGCAAATATAATAGAAACAGAAAAAGCGTTTGCCTTGGAAAAAATAGGCTGATAAAATCACCATAATTCAAAAATCAAATATCAAAATGTAAAATTACAAATCAAAGTTAAAAATGAATAAAAAAACTAAATTAAACGAAAAACGCGGATATTTTCCTAACTTTTGCGGTCGGGGGAAAGGAACAATTTTGAATTTTAATATGTCATTTTGCTTTTTAATTTTTGATATTTAATTTACGGAAACCACTTAAAATACTAAGTAATCGGAATTAAAAGTAATATATTAAAAAACAGAATATTTATGATAACTTACTCCTCTGCTGCTTCGTCGAAATCTACAATATCTACACCTTTCGAATAAGGTTTGGTAACATACTGTTTTATGTTTCCCATCTTTTTTATAATATCTTTTATCTGCAAAGCCGCATCAAAAATAAAATCTAATTTTCGCTGAACTGAAGAGTCTTCCGGTAAATCTTTCTTCAGGAGTTCCAGCATACCAAAAATAGAAGTTAAAGGTTGATTTACTTCGTGCGCAGCAGCCCCCGCGGTCTCAATTAGAACCTTAATCCGTTCGGATTGCACAACAAGCTCTTGTAATTTTTTCAACCTAAATAATAACCTGCTCCTTTCGATTGCATATTCGAGGGAACGCAATAGTGTTCTGTTATCTACTTCACCTTTAACCAGATAATCCTGAGCGCCTTTCTTAACTGCGCTAATGGCAATCCCCTCATCGTCGAGACCGGTAAGCACCACAACAGGTACATTGGATAGCTCCCCGGAAACCTTTTCGTAAGTTTCAAGTCCCGAACTATCCGGCAAACCAAGATCCAATAACATTAAATCGAATTTCCTTTCTTTTACGGTTTTTAAAAAATCCGAAAGACTACCACAATGAAATACCTCATAATTGTTTTTTTCGAGTTGTTTCGAAAGGACCCGGGCAAATCTTTCATCGTCTTCGATTATTAGTATTTTTTTAATCTTATCCTCATTATTCTCTGCCGGACTTGATTTTTTATTATCTTTTTTCCCCTTCACGCCCGTTCCTTATAAAAAGCAATATCTTTTAATTTCCTGTCAACCTTCGGAGTGCATCTAAAAGTTTTTCCTTTTTTACAGGCTTCGTAAGATAATCACTGCAACCAACTCCCATCGTTCTATCTCTATCTTCCTTCATGGCATAAGCAGTCAAAGCCAAAATAGGCGTCTCACTCCTGTGGTTTTTCGTTTCCCAATCTCTAATAGTCTTTGTAGCTGTAAACCCATCCATTACAGGCATCTGCATATCCATCAAAACAATATCATATTGATTATCTTTAAATTTATTCACAGCTATCTGACCATTCTCCGCCGTATCTATTTCTACCGGAAATTTCTTTAGAAATGCCTCGATAAGTAAACGGTTGTCTGGATTATCCTCAACAAGTAATATTTTAAGATGAGGTAAAGCGACTATAGTTTTCTTTCTTTTTTCTAATTTTTCCTTTTTTATTTGAGCTTTCCATAAACCGAGAGTTGTCAAAATTGCATTTTTCAATTCTTTTCTTTTAACAGGTTTTAAGAGATATGCCCCAATACCGTACTTATCTATCTGCTTCAAGTCGTTTGGTTTATAGTCGGAAGATAACATCATTATTGTAGTCGCGTCGGAATTTTTTTGTTTTCTCAAAAACTTAGCAACTCCTATACCGTCGACTTCAGGCATACGGCAATCGAGTATCACTAGATCGTACGGCTTGTTTTTTGAATAAACCGACTTAATTATAGAAATAGCTTCCTTACCACCTTCCGCTTCTCTTATTTTTGCATCCCACATCGAAAGAATTTCCCTTAAAATCAATCTGTTAGTTGCATTATCATCTACAATTAAAGTCGACATCCCTTTCACATCTATTTCTCCCGGTTTAACAAAAGTCTCTCTATCCCTTTGTTCCTGAATTTTAAAAGGAGCAGTAAAACAAAACTTGCTTCCTCTGCCTTCCTCACTTTCAACCCACATTTTACCACCCATCAATAACGTAATTTTCTTAGAAATACTTAAACCCAAACCCGTTCCCCCATATTTTCTGGTGGTTGAAGAATCAGCTTGTTTAAAGCTTTCAAACACTTTGTCTTGCTTATCCTTCGGTATCCCGATACCTGAATCCTTTACATAGAAAAGCAAACAGACTCTTCTCTCTTCTTTCGGTTCAATGTACTCGGGATCCTTTTCATGTAAAAGATCTACATTGAGAACAATTTCACCTTCATCTGTAAATTTTATCGCATTTCCTATAAGATTAACCAATATTTGCCTGAGTCTCGAAGGGTCGCCAACTAAATTTATTGGTACATTAGGTTCAATTCTACTTAAAAACTCTATGTTTTTCTTTCGAGCGCGAACCGCCATAACATCACAGGTCCCCTCAATTAGTTCCCCGAGATCAAAATCCGTTTCTTCAATCTCGACATCACCCGCTTCTATTTTAGAAAGATCCAGTATATCATTAATCAAAGAAAGCAAAGTATCTCCGGCTTTCCCCAAAGTCTCCACAAACCCTCTCTGTTCTCCGGAAAGAGGCGTATCGGAAAGGAGCTCCGCCATACCTATAATTGCATTCATAGGTGTTCGTATCTCGTGACTCATTGAAGCCAAAAATTCGCTCTTAGCCTCATTGGCTCTTTCGGCTACAATTTTTGCTTTTTTCAACTCATCTTCAGTTTTCTTATGAGCTTCGATCTCTTCTTTAAGTTTTCCATATGATTTCTTAAGCTCTTCGTAAAGCTCATCTCGAGTGAGTCTCGATATTTTTTCTTGTTCATAATTAATGAAATCTTTAGTGAGTTTAAAATCGTGACCCGCAACGAATTTAAACGCATCCAGAGCGTTTAAACCATTTCCAAGGTTATAATAATCGATTTCGTCAAATATTCCGTCCAGAATTTTAGAGTTTTCAGAAATATCATTACCAGAAACGAAACGAATCAACAAACCAAACTTTTCTTTTCTCTGATCTATAAAAAATTCCAAACCACATTTTTCTTCTGCCCCTGCCACCTTACGTATTACTTCAGAAGCAGCAGTTGTTAATCTTGTAGCAGTAACTTCACCAAATCCAAGATCGGTTGCCAACTCAAGCACTTTGTTTCTTTTTTCAACAAGGTAAGTTTTATCCTTTAATGAAACTTTACCGAGTTGAATCATTAATCAATATCCTTCTCCTCTTGTTCCGCAAGAAAATTTTCTTCATCTTCAACATCTTCATCTTCAACATCTCCGATTTCTTCCTCGGCATCAACTTCTTCTATAACCTCAATTTTTTCAACTTCTTCCACTTCGTCTTCCACTTCTTCCGATTTTTCCTCGACTCTAACTAAAGGCTGAAGTTTTTTAACCCCCTCCTCAAAAGTTCCTGCAGTTTCGTATATTTCTTTAAAACCGAAATTGGAATCTGTAAGAGCAATAGCAACTCCGGGTCTTATACCTGTCAGAACCGTTTTAGCTCCCAACAAAGAAATCATTTTTGCTGTTTTATCGATAATACCGGCATGGTAAGGCTCAATTATTCGAACCCCGGAAACATCTATTACTACTCCCTTTACTTTGCTGTCTTCGACTCCTTTTAAAATTTGACTTTGTATTTTACGCATTCTTTGATCATCAATATCTCCCTGAATCGGAACAACAAGACATCCTTCTGAAATATGAATAGACAAATCAGATAAACTTTTCTCCTCCATAATTGCCAGCACCTTCTAATAACTTAACTTTTCCTTATTCAATCCTTAATATTACGCATCATAACGAGATACGCACCGTCACCCTCCCACTCGGTTTCGGTAACTCTCATCTCTGCCAGCTTTTTCTCTTTTCCTTTACTACGCACTTCGACTTCTTTCATTTGCCCTACCTCTATAGGGAACTCGAATTTCTCACCTATAAGATCCTCAGGTGTAGATCCCAGGAATTTTAGTGAAGAACTATTTGCAAACTGTACCGTTCCTTCCCTATCCACAACTACGACAGCATAATCAATTCTTTCTATTATATTTTTAAATCTTGCTTTACTCCTCTCAAGTTCCCTAATCTTCTCTTCCAACTTCATTAAGATTTGATGACGTTCAACCGCAAAGAATATTGCCTGCAAAAGCGCATTCACCCCCATCTGCCCCTTAACAAGGAACCCTTCTGCCCCTTTTTTCATTGCTTCAAGGGCTAAACCTTCATCACTCAAAGCAGTTATCACGACAACCGGGACATTATGAGCATTCTTCCTGACGCTATCCAGAGTAGCCAATTCTTTACTGTCCGGCAGATTAAGATCAAGCAATATAAGATCAAATTCATGTTCCGAAATACATTTAAGAGCCTCTCCCAGAGTTTCCACATTTGTTAACGCAAATTTAGTAGCTTTGACTAATTCGGCTTCCTCACAATAAGCAAGAGTTTCCCTAATAAAAGTAACTGCAAACGATGCGTCTTCAATAAGAAGAACATTCATTATCGCGATATCAGCATTCTTTTGATTGTGTTTCCCTTTTTCATTCATTTACACACCTCTCAGTTACACTTTTAAATATATGAACATCATTTTTGAAACGATTGCCTTTGTTTAAGATCGTATAAATACTAAAGTTATTAAGCACAAAAGCCTCCCTTATACCGTACTTTTACCAGCTGCCGAATTCGAAAAAAAATCTCATTTCTCCTGTTAAATATTTCTTAAAAAATAATAATCTGTATTATACCTTAAATAAAACTTCTCTATACTCGGATATTTTTTCTTGAAATAACGTACCTCAAACCGTCTTTCAAGGTTGACATCGTCTTAAGACCCTCCATATCGATTCCGAGATCGGCAATTGTCTGAGCAATCTCCACTCCTACCCCGGTTAGTATAGCCTCCGCGCCCACCAATCTCACCGCTTTAGCCGTACGAATCAAACGATCTGCTACCGCACTATCTACCGCGCTTATACCCGAAATATCTATAATGGCTGTATTTGCCTTTTCTTCAACTATTCGAGTTAACAAAGCCTCCGAAACCCTTGACGCTCTTTCGCTATCCAGTGAACCCAATATGGGGACAGTAAGAATGCCTTCCCATACGTCGATTACAGGGGTTGAAAGCTCTATAAGTTCTTCCTTCTGTGCCGCTATTTTCTTCTCTCTTTCCTCTTCCCAGAGTTTTTTGTCGGTAATATCTCTCGAAATACCAAAAGTCCCCTCAATTTTGCCCTTTTCATCGTACCTGGGAACTTTCGTAGTCTCAACCCATTTCTCACTCCCGTCGGGATAAACTTCTTTTTCTTCCTTCTGCAGGGGTTTTCCGGCCTTCATTATTTTTTGTTCATCTTCAAAAGCAGGTCTTGCATGTTCCTCATCAAAAAGATCGAAATCGGTTTTCCCAATTATGTCATTCGGGTTCTTAAATCCCATATAATCGGAAAAAGCTTTACTTATCCTTACAAATTTACTCTCCCTATCTTTAAAATAGATGTTTTCCGGAATATGTTCCAAAAGAGAGTTCAACAAACCCCTATCCAGCTTCAACTTCTTATTCTCTTTTTCCAAGGCAGCTAATCTTTTCTCCAGTTCCGCTATACTTTTTTGTTTCTTAGCCATTATTGACCTCCTGTATAATAATACCTACAACTTTCCAATTTTATTTTTAAACTTTAATTTATAATTTTCCATTTTAGTATTCAATTTTCACCCTTTAAAGGTTTTATGTGTTATGGAATGCGTGCGATTAAGAGCGTAGCATCATCTGAACTTTTCTTATATTTTTCAAAAGATTCTTTTGCAATCTCCATAACAGGCCTGTACACAATACGCTTATCTTCAAAATTAAACGTAGCTACTCCGTCAGAATGTAAAACAACCAAACTAGGCCTACTAAGAGTAAGTCGGTCTGTCCTAAGAGTTCTAATATTACTGCCCAATAAACCGTCAAAAGAAACAAGCCGCTTATACATTTCCGGAGTATAAATCTGCGTACGAATGTTTCCCACTCCAAGATACTCTATTTTACCCTCTTTGCTCATACGAACCATGCCTATAACACAACCCCTGCTGCCATGCAGCCTTCTATGTATTGTAAGAACAACTTGTTCAAGCTCATCTCTATACTGATCTTCAATAACCTTTAAAGCTATTCTGCTTGCCTCGCTGGCTTTGTCTCCATGACCAATACCGTCCACAACCGCCACTATCGCATAATCTTCATATCTTTTTATAAAATAAGCATCTCCGTTACTTTTAAAACCTGGTTTGGGACGGCTAT
>CAYRCN010000032.1:0-13583 GCA_964422805.1 uncultured bacterium
AAACACAAAGAACTTTACAAATTTATGAATTGATAATATCACTTTATTATAATACCTTTGTATCATTTCTGTTTTTTTATATATATACTATATATAATAGGCGTTTTTAACCCAAAAGTCAAGCCGCATCTACAATTGGACTAAAAATTTATTTACAAAGTCAGGTTTTTAATTGGTAGAGAGTGGTTGGAATATTAGGGTATAGAAAAAAGAAATCCTGAAAAGCTGCGTTCATCTGCGACTCATTTTAAATATACTTGAATTTAGCGCATTATTTGTTATATTTAGAGTATGAAGAGAAAAGTTTGGACGAAAATGATTACATTCTCAAAATCTGAAGTAGAGGACGAAAAATATTATTCTTCCTTAACCTCGCAAGAGAGATTATCTATTGTTCAGGAATTAAGAGAGGAAGAATTAAAAAGAAAGAATGAAGACGGAAAAGGACTACGAAGAGTTTTTAAAGTTATTAAACAAAAATAAGGTAAGATACGCAATTGTAGGTGCGTTTGCTTTAGCGCTATATTCAAAGCCCCGCTATACTAAAGATTTAGATATTCTCATTGAACCTGAAGAAGAAAATGTAAAGAAGCTGATCAATGTTCTGCATGAATTCGGATTTAAGGGGATCAATATAAATAAAGAAGATTTAACCAAGAAAAACCAAATATTACAGCTTGGCTATGAGCCTCTTCGCATAGACATTATAACTTCGATAGCAGGATGTTCATTTGAAGAAGTTTGGAATGCTAAAGTTAGAGAAAAATACGGAAAAACAATCGTTAATTTTATTGGAAAAAAGGAATTAATCAAAAATAAAAAGGCAGTAGGCAGAAAACAAGACATAGCAGATCTCGAACTTCTTGAAAAAACTAAAACACATTTTAACCACTAAACACACAACACCCCCTAAAAAATTTAACCACAGAGGGCACAGAGAAAAAAGTGAACGCACAGAGAGCACGGAGATTTATTTTTTGTTTTTTCTAACTACCGATCACTAACTTGCTAAGGCCCAACTCCTTTTGCTTCTTAAAGATAAAAACATTGGGAGATGTGAGTGGCAATCCGTGTCTATCGTCTATCAGTGAAGATCCGTGGCTAATTTTAAGGGTTTAGGGTGGGGCAAAACGACAAATAAAATCTTTTTTAAATCTGCGTTTATCTGCGTCCCAATTTTAGGATTTTGGATTTAGGGGTTGGGATTCAAAAACAACAAAATAAATTTTGGGGTTGTGGTGGGGCTTTGTGTTCTTTGTGGCTTTGTGTGAGATATTAAATTCTTGGGTAGTAGGATGGGATTTTAAATGCTCTCACTCGAGGCCGCTATTTCTATCAGTTTATCAATTTTTTTCTTAAGGCTCTCAGGCAGCCCATCAACACCTTTTTCAAGGAAACCTCTAATCAAAAGAGCCCTTGCGCTTTCTTCATTAAGCCCTCTTGACATAAGATAGTTTAGCTTTTCTCCCGCGATTTTGCCTATAGAAGCTTCATGCGAAAGTTCGGTGTCGATGTTGTTAGCTTTAAGTTCGGGTATCGCAGTAACAGAACTTCTATCATCAAGTAGAAGACCATTACATTCCGTATGTCCTCTCGTGTTTTTTCCGTTTCCTTCGATATACGCCCTGAGAATAAGCTTGCTGTTTTTAGATGCCACCCGGCTTACAATCTCACAACTTGAGTTTTCTCCCTTTAAAATACCCATTGCTCCCATATCAAAAGATGAGCCGTCTCTTCCGTAGATGATTGAGTTAAATTTAGCGCTCGCGTTATCCGAAAGGTACGCTACCGGGTTGCTTTGAATCTCTTTAACCTGCGTTAAAGCGATATAATTAGAAGTAAATATACCTCCTTGCTCCACATCTATAGCTGCCCTCGGATAGACCACAGCATTTGAGCCCCAATCATGAATCATCGTGTAAGTAAGATGAGCTCCTTTCCTTACGAACATTTCAGTAACCGCAATGTGACTGCCAACCGAAACAAGATTTCCGGTCGCGCAGCCCGTTATGATATTTAACTCAGAATTCGGCTCAAGAACAATGATATTATGAAGGACCTGCCTGAATCCTTGCCCGTGAAGAAAAAAACAAGACTGGAAAGGCGCTTCTATTTTTGTACCTTCCTTAACGTACGTAAAATTTCCGATTAACTCCTTACTTGAAGCTACTTCCTTAGTATATTCATCCTTTTCCCTGTCCACGAGTGAAAAACGAAGTTCATTCACCCAATCGTAAACCTCAACGGCAAAGGAAAGAGGCATTACTACAAGGTTTTCTTCTTTAGACTCGGATTCTGTTGTCTTGTTATCGGTAACAAGAAAAGAACCCGAACGTTTTGTTTCTCCTTTCGTGTCAAATCCGACCCTGTCTAAACCGGCAATTTCCTCTTTTAAATTTTCATCAATTTTTTTCACTTTCATTAGCTTCCTTAATGCACCTTTCAAATCCGTAATTTTTTACCTGATCGAAGATATCAAGAGGGGGGCCAGAACATAAAAGTTTGCCGTTTACAAGTACGTACCCTTTATCCGCATGTATCTCTTCAAGTATTACTCCGGAATGAGTTACTATTATACCGCTGTTTTTCCTTTCTCTTATAGGTTTATTTTTCTGCAGTAGTTTTCTCATAACCTTAACGATTAATTTTATGCTATCTACATCGACACCAGAATCAGGCTCATCAAACATGACAAGCTGGGGAGCCTGAGCCAGGAGCTGTAAAAGTTCGTCTTTTTTTCTTTCTCCACCGGAAAAACCGACATTGACTTCTCTCTCAAGGTAATCTCCCATCCCTGTTTTTTGGGCGATTTCCTCAGAAGTCTTCTCATCCCCAACTATAGTATTTAAAAGAACACCGAGAGAAACCCCTTCCACAACAGGAGGATGCTGAAACGCAAGCCCTATCCCGGATTTTGCTCTTTCGGTAAGGCTCCAATCCAATATCGAATCACCTCTAAAAAGTATATCACCTTCGACAACTTTGTACTCGGGCAAGCCCATAATGGCATTAACAAGAGTGGTTTTGCCCGAACCGTTAGGCCCGAACACAACATGAGTTTCTCCCTCTTTAATAATCATATCAACACCGCGCAGAAGTCGTTTCCCCGCGACTTCCACCGACAGGTTTTTAACTTCCAGCAAAGCACCTTTAATTTCCGAATTAGACATAGTAAGATAATTTTACGCCGAAAAATTTCATTGTCAAGTTGAAAAACCCCATCCCACCACCCCCACTTTTTGAACCACAAAGGACATAAAGAACACAAAACCCTACCACAACCCCAAAATTTATTTTGTTGTTTCTGAATCCCAACCCCTAAATCCAAAATCCTAAAATTGGGACGCGGATAAACGCAGATTGTCAGGATTTTTTTGTTCTTTTTCTAAAACCTAAAACCAAAGACCCAAGACCTATTTGAATCCTCGAAAGCTAAGCTTTTTATGTTACTTCAACGGTTTAATAAACTCGGGCGGGATTTTTTCGCTCAGAACCACTTCTCCTCTATCGAAGAATTTGATTCCGTCTTCACAAGCTCTCACGGCGTTTACTTCCAGAATAACAGGCTCAGGATGGTGTCGCTTTCCTACTGCCTCTGCCGTTTCTTTATCTCTTGAGAGATGTACGAATTGCCGTCCCATCGGACATAATCCTCCATTTAAGATTTCTGAGAGTAAGTCAGGTGATGTTCCGTGATAAAGAAATCCCTCCGGGCAGAAACTGTCTTCAATTTTTACTTTCACTGAATGCCCATAAAGTGCCCGTATTTCATCTCCTCTTATTTCGAATCTCTTTTTTCCTCCTTCTGAAACCAATTTTTCAATATCCCCTAGTTCCGCCCATGAGTGCCGCGTCTTTTTTAAGGCTTCCATTAGATCACTCAAACGAGCAAAACCCTCTTCGTCAAGTTCAATATTGTATTGGTCCGGATGATGTCTTAGAACAAAAGATAAAAATTTGCTTAACTTTTCGTATTTATACGTAAGATTCGAGTTTTCTTTCATAATTATAAATATAACAGAATTTATCAAAGTAGCAAGAATGGAATATAAATTAATTACCCGGTTCCTTTACATAGATTTTTTTAATTTAAGTTGAATAGTTAAGCAGTCGCCCTCATTCTTAAACGCCTCACCTTGAGAAAAACCCTTGACTTATTGGATTTGCTAAATATTTTTTAAATAAGGTAAACGAACCCTTATGTATGATGTTACTATTATTGGCGCCGGACCCGCAGGGAGTACGCTGGCAAGGTTAATTGGGACAAAGTATAAAGTCCAGTTAATAGACAAGAGGGAGCTAACCAACTCGCCTGAGAAAGCTTCATCGGTAAAGTGCTGTGGAGGACTCCTCGCCCCAGACGCTCAAAAGCTTTTGTCAAAATTAGGATTGGGCTTACCTAAAAGCGTCCTGGTTGAACCTCAACTTTTTGTTGTAAGAGCGATAGATACACAGCGACACCTGGAGAGATACTATCAGCGCTACTACATCAATATTGACCGTCAAAAATTCGACTGCTGGTTATTGTCGATGGTACCCTTGAATGTTGATATAAAACTCGGGTGCACCTTCGAATCATATGAATATGAAAATGGCAATTTCAAAATAAAATTTTCTGATAAAAATAACACCTACATAGATAAAACGAAAATATTAGTCGGAGCGGACGGGGCATCCTCTCCGGTACATAAACAAACGGCATCAAAACGCCATTCCTCAAGACCATACTTCGCTATCCAGGAGTGGGTCGAAGCCGATAGCAGCAAATTTCCATACTTTTCCACGGTATTTGACACGGAGATTACCGATTATTACTGCTGGACCATTCCCAAAGGAAAACATCTGATTATAGGAGCAGCTTTACATCCAAACGATAAAGCGCCCGGAAAATTTTTGCTTTTGAAAGAAAAGCTTGAAGATTTTGGATTTCAATTTGGTAAAGCAACGAAAAGAGAAGGCGCGCTCATTATGCGGCCCGTGAGCATCCGACAACTTTCTTCCGGGACAAATGGTATCGCGCTACTGGGCGAAGCCGGAGGCTGGATAAGCCCGAGTTCCGCCGAAGGCATCAGTTATGCTTTCAGAAGCGCCCTTATTCTTGCCGAAGTACTGTGTAAATCAACTGAAAACTTCGAAAAACGCTACCTCAAAAACACAAGACAATTAAGGAGAAACATATTCTCGAAGAATATGAAGTCACATTTTATATTCAATTCCTTTTTAAGGAAAATGGTAATGAAATTCGGATTCCAGAGTATGGAGTTATATAAACCGTAATAATAGGTTTTAGGTCTTTGGTTTTAGGTTTTAGTTAAAAACAATAAAAATATTTCATGCTTTTAATAAGTCTTACATTTATTATGGATTTTGATTTTTAACATTTTTAAAGAAATCCAGCGCATCCCTAATAAATCTTTTATTCAAGCCATGTCCTCCCTCATACCATTTCAATTCAACATCTATAAGTAAGTCTCTTGCCCTATCGTAGAACTCCTCGGCTTGTTCGATTCGTTCTGTGTCTTTCTCCCCAACACCCAAAAGAAAACTAACGCTATTAGATTCATCAGGTTCTACATGCCCGCCGCTTCCGTATTCCGCACAGGCAACACACAAAAAAGGCTTCCAGACTGCAAAACGCAATACAAACTGTGCCCCTGCTGAATACCCAAAAAGATAATAACCATCCAGATTTACCTCGTATTTATAAGTAACTTTATTAACAATATCAATAAGAGCATCTCCAGACCAGACCGAAGGATACTGGTAACTCCTCTTATCATTCCAGTTTTTTTCGTCCCAGACAAAAGACGGAGCAATGATGACAAACCCTTCCCTATCGGCAAAATCTCTGAATACCGTCCCCGCAAATGCTTCCCCATTCCCACTTAATCCCGGAACACAAACCAGCAGGGGATGTTTTTCTTCTTTATTAGATAAAACTTTTTCGGGTATATAAAGAAAAAATTTTAAATGCCTGTTGGCGTAGTTACTCGTTTCAATGAAATCAACGCATGCTAAATGACTCCCTTTTCCGGATGAGGAAACCTTATCTGCATTCATTCTATTTTTATTTAATATCAAAAACCTACCGGACAGAAAAATAATAAAAAAAATGACACAAACGACTAAAAAAAATCTTTTAAAAGTCAACTCTCAATCCCATCCTAAGAAATCTTGGATTTGTGTAATATAAATATTCAAGGGCAGGTTTGTCTATATAATCCTTATCGACTTCTCCCACCCTATCATTTCCTCCAACAAGTAAAGTATCCGAAGTATATCTTTCTTCCCTGTACATAGGTAGATGAAGAGAGCGCAAATAATCTATCTTATCCGTGTTCGCAGAATCAACCCTGAAGCAATGATCGCCTGTTATATATCTGGCATCAAAAATATTGTTGACCTCGGCGTAAATGCCAAAAGCGAATCTTCCGGACGAGAAATTTTTATTCAAGCGCAGATTCCAGTATTTTTCATCCTGCCATTTAAGATTGTTCACGTAAGCAGGATCAAGAGGAGAGAAAGGATCGGCAGCATATGGGTCGAAGCTAAAATAATTGCCACCTATCCTCGTATAAAGAAAACTCGTAGAAATATCCTTTAATATTTTACCCCAATCATCTGGAGTGTTAAAATTGAGAAAAAGACGAAAGTCTGGGTTAGATTTCATTTGAACGTCGCCATATCCAAGTTTACCGTAAGAACCCGTCTCTATATTATACGCCAAAAAACCTTTAAAAAGCTTCCCGTATCTCTTTCTTAAAGAAAATTCCAGTCCCTTTAATTCGCCATAAACATTATTCGTATAAGTCGTATAAGCAATATCTTCAGTCCCATCGATATCTATCTCTCCGATTTGCTCATTATAATCATTAAAATAGCCTGAGATATGAATCAGATACTGAGCGAAGAAATCTTTTTCAAAACCTATCTCGTAAGAAACAACCTTAGGCAAATCCATTTGCGGATTACCAACGTATCCAATTGAATCTACATAATTATAGAACTTACCCAGTAGCTTTTCGGTCTCTGGTAATTCATAAAAATGACCAAAATTGAAGTAAAATTTGCCAAATTCCTTAAGAGGAAAAGATATCCCTAAACGAGGGCTTATCTTCCATTTAGGATTGTCAATATTCGGGTTATAATAATCTAATCTTAAACCAATCTTAGCGTACAGATCCTCCCCCGAAAACTTATCCTGCACATAAAAACCTGCTCTGCGAGTTTTGCCACTCCAGTTAATTTCTTCTACAACTTCAGCCGTTCCATCGGGAATACCTCCGGATAAATAAGAATGCATCCAATCATTATTGATTTCGAAGCCTGTTTTAAGCTCCTGCCCTCTTCTGATTTGCGAATTTATTTCACCCTTGAAGTTAAAAGTGTTAACATGCGAAGTGTCGACTTGAGCTCTTCCAAAGTTACTAAATATAAAACCAGCAGGCAATAAATCCCTGTAATAACACTCGTTACCGGCAAAGCTTTCATAACCAAAAGGTGTTTCCCTTGGTATGCTTATATTTCCAAAAGAAATAAGATCTGTTGTGTTTCTGAACCCTTCCGAATCAGCTGACTGCCAGATCGGAATAGATGAATGCTTAAATTTCGAGAAAAAAAACTTTAAATTGTAGTATGCAGTTGGACTAAGATTATAGCTAAAATCCAACCCCCATCCATATCTTCTTATATCATAAGGATTAAGGGCGTCAACCCAGTACATAAAATCCTTCCCCGCAACATTATAAAGAATATCTCCGCTCCGCGCCCAAATTTTGCCGTCCGAATATATTTCTCTTGAATCACTGGTAACAGTTTCTATTGTTTCGAATAAACCTTTAACGTTAAGTTTGACCCCCGGTTTAAGACGAAAAGTTGCTTTTAAGTCGGTTTTATTCTCGACGTAATTTTCTCTTGTTACCGGAAGAGAAAAAGGCTCTACTTTCCTTACGTTTGAAACGAAAAATGTGACAATGTTTATACCGGGTAAAGGCCCCCCAAAACTAAAATCGGTCATAAAACCCTTTCTGTCTCCATAACTACCGGGAATCTGACCAAAACTATCACTGCTTTCGGTTCTATACACATACCCGAATAGATCTCTCCACTCTTCCGGAGTGAGAGTATCCCCCATTTCTCTTCGGCTTACAGCATAGCTAATCCACCCCTCAAAAGGTTCATACTCATCCGCCTCTTCTTCCGGCAGTACGGAAGTACCTATCCAGCACAAACTATCCGCTGTATTAACAAACGGACGAATGTGCACGTTCTCCGGGCTGAATATACTACTTCCATAATGCGGCATGTGAGGAAAAGTATATACGAAATTAGCCGAACCACTATAGGAATCCCGCTCCCCTTCTTTCTCTATAACGTTAACAACATACGAACTTACATTACCGTACTCTACATCAAAACCTCCCTTGATTACATCCACATCCCGAACAGCTGACAGAGGAGGTATCATTGTCGAGGTGTTAAGCCTATTATCCAATAAAAAAAATCCATCAGTTACAAATGCAATTCGGGGACCCTTTATTTCTCTGAAGCCTAATGCCGTAGTTCCGGCATACAAATCAAGATAATCTTCAAGGCTGAAAACCAACGGGACTTCTTTTATTTCTTCAATATTCGAGTAATATCTTCTTGAAAACTCATCCATTTTAATAATTTCTTTCTCAGCCTCCCGAGTCACATATTTCCCTTTAAAATCTCTTGGAGAAAACAATTTAAGATTCAGTTTCGTGCTGTGTTCTGCCTCGACAACAACGCCTTCGACAGTCAAAGGAAGATAACCGATACCCCTGGCCTGAACCTCATATATCCCGGGAGGAACATTAATTATATTGTAGAAACCGTCACTTTCACAATCTAACCCCAAACTGGTTCCAACGATTATTACATTTACGTACGATAAAGATTTACCGGTTTTTGCGTCAACTATCTTCCCTTCAATCTGACCACTTGTACTGGCTAAACAAGACCAGGAAAACACAAAAAGAAAAAACAATATAATAAGACGCAAATTATTGCAGATTAAAAAGGAAGTTTCGTTTGGGTTTTTTAGCTTGGGTAAAAACCCCAGAATTTGGCACTTAAAATTTAGTTTCTTTACTCTATATACTAATTTTATCAATTAAATAATCAATTAACTAAATATACTAACTTCAATCTGATTCTATCTCTATCGCGCCTTGTGAACAGGAAGCGACACACGCCTGGCACTCTATGCACTCAGGCATGTCGAATTCTATAACAAGTTTTGATGAATCATTGGGGTCTACTTCTTTATAATACTTATCGAGTGCAGCCTTATTTTTAACTTCGTCGTCAACAGGCTTACACCATCTCCCGCTCTCGCTGCCTTCCAGTATCTCTACGGGACAAGCATCAGCGCAATCGGCAAGACCCGTACATTTATTATAATTATAAATAACCTTTGGCATTGTACCCTCCTTTCCTACATCGCTTGAAAAATTTATACGCTTATTCAATCTTTTGTCAAGGGTATTATAGATTATCGAATCCCTTAAGTGATTAGACGGGTTCCCCTCCTCTTGACTTATCAGCCTCAACCAGTAAATTTTTCAGAGTAAAGAAAGATTCTCAAAGTCAATCTTTAAATATGTGCGAAGCTAAAAAGTAGCAAGGAGAGATTTTTTGTTTTATGATAACGATTCATTAAAGAAAAATAATTTTGAAGCCTATCTGGCAACAAAATTGTTTATAAGAGGAGAAAGAGGCAGATTGGCTAACTTCCTTTATGCATATCTCAGATGGATTGACGATTATATTGATAATATAAAGATAGATAAATCAGAACAAAAGAATTTTTTACGCGAACAATCCAAAATGATAAATTGTCTCTACGATGGAAACAAATTTGAAACGAAAAATTACTTCGAAAAAGCCATTTCCGGTGTAATAGAATATGATCTTAAAAACGATTTCAGGTTAAGGACAGTTCTCCAAAAAATGTTTGAAGTATTTAACTTTGATATAAATAGAAAGAAAAGCATTCCTCCTTTTGAGGAACTAAACGATTACTCAAAGAAAATCGGCGATGCCTATACACGTGCCTTGTTATTTTTTCTTGCCCCAAGCCTTCCCTATAAAGAAAAATTCTCTTTATCCGCATATGCTTCTCACCAGGCACATTTACTGCGGGATTTTACAATAGATAAGGAAAATCATTATTTTAATATTTCCCGGGAAGAGATTACTAGATTTAACATAAAAAAAGATTTAACACAGGATAAAAATTTCTCCCGTTGGGTAAAAGATAAGGTAAAAAACATAAAATTTTTATTCGAAAAAGGGAAAAAACAGATTAAAAGTATTCCGATTTTACAGGTAAGACTAACGGGGTATCTCTACTGTTCAAGATACGAAAAAGTAATTGCACGCATAGAAAAAAACGGCTACAGACTTACCTGAACTTATTTATTAATATATTAATCGTTTCTTAATATAGCCCGAAAAGAAACATTTACGAGAAGCTATCTATCCATTCATCCATCTTAACCTCCAAGACATCCAACGGCAATGCTCCATCTCTTAAGATTTCATCATGGAAAGCTCTAATATCAAATTTCGAACCTAATTCTTTTTCCGCCTTATTACGCAATTTAGAAATTTCCAGCTGACCAATTTTATAGGATAAAGCCTGACCTGGTATAGCGATATAACGTTCAATCTCAGCAACACTTTCCGATTCAACAGCACACAGATTTTCCATAAAGAAAGTTAGCGCTTTTTCTCTGAACCATCCTTTCATATGCATTGCAACATCGACTACGAGCCGTATTGCACGAAACATTTCTGCCGACAAATGGCCATAATATTGGTAAGGATCCTTATAAAGTCCCATCTCCTTACCCAGGCTTTCCGCGTATAATGCCCACCCCTCCACGTATCCCGTATAACCTCCAAAACGTCGGAATTTGGGTAAATCTTTCTGCTCTTGCTGCAAAGAAATCTGAAAATGATGACCGGGGGAAGCCTCATGCAAAAAAAGTGTAGTCATACCATATTTAGGATGTGCTTTCAAATCATAAGTATTAACATAAAAAACACCGGGGCGTGAACCGTCAGGTGTGGGACCCATGTATTGAGCTCCTGAGGCTGTTTTCTCTCTGAATTTTTCCACAGGCTTGATTTTGAAACCTGCTTTGGGCATAATTTCAAATAATTCCGGGAGTCTTGATTCTACGCTTTCTCTCAATTCCTCGTACCCATTTAATAGAGATTCTTTATCGGTAAAATAAAAATTCTCGTCTTTTTTCAAATACTCGAAGAAATCCTGCATTTCTCCTCTAAAGCCAACCTGTTCTTTTATTCGATCTATCTCTTTTTTTATCCTCTCAATCTCATTTACTCCGATCCCGAATATTTCTTCCGGTGTCAAATTAGTAGTAGTTATTCTTCTAATTTCATACGCATACCATTTTTCTCCATCGGGCAGTTCTGATAGTCCTATTGATTCTCTACATCCTGATAAATATTCGTCTTTGATAAAGTCGTAGAGCTTCTTATATGTTGGAATAATTTGTTTCTTAATCATTTCCGAATATTCTTCTGCCAAACGTGTTTTTTCCTCCTCGGCGAAATTGGACGGGAATTTCTTAATCGGATTATAAAACACACTCTCTTCGACATCTTTCACAAGATGAGCTTCAAATTGAGGAAGGGTTTTTTCCATAAGAATCCTGGGTTGTACAACGCCAATTTCGCTCCCTTTCCTCATATTATCAATCGCCGTATCTACCCAAACCTGGAAACCTTTTACCCTTTCCAAGAAATTATCGTAATCTTTGACTGTTTTGAATGGGTGCAGACTACTGCCAGAACCCATTTCCGCAAAAAAAGTTGGCGTACTGTGAAACTGATTTACCGGAATAAGGTGATCATTAAACTGAAAACCCTCTAGCCCCAAAACCATATCCCGCTTGAAGATATCATAACTCAATCTATCCTGCCCAAAAAGCAAATCCCGATTTATTTCCGAAATTTGACTCAAGTATTTATCGAAAAGCTCTCTCTGCTTATTTCTGTGCTCTTCACTGATATCATTGGCAAATTTATCATCATAGCGTTTATCGCCAATGTAAGAAGCGTATATTGGAAACAGTTTAATCAATTCTTCGAAATACTCTTCGAAAATTTTATTTATCTTCTGGCTTTCCTCTGATTTTTTATTTTCCATGTCTCAATTTATGAAGAAAAATACCTGTTGTAGCGAAGAAGATAATAACCAGGACACTAACCCCCGGAGAAAAAAAGAATTCCGCCTCAGGCTTAACCTTTACAAACCCCTCCACAAGCAGCGGATTAACAAGAGCATCTTCTATCGCATGCATTAGTAAAACTGGCCAGATAGAATTGGTCAACAATCTAATTTCACCAAAGACTAACGAATAAGACACAATAGTAAGGAGAGCCAGCGGAATGAAGACAGCCAGACTCAGAGTAGTGTAGTTCTTAAGAAGAGCCCTGTCAAGAAAGAAAAGATAATACGGGATGTGCCACAGCGCCCAGATTAATCCGACTATCAAGTGCCCCGCGTAATCATTCAGTCGCAGGGAGTGAACTTTGGGCGTAAGGTATCCTCGCCAGGCGAACTCTTCGAAGATGTTCTTGAAAAATCCGGGTAGAAGAGCCAAGGCAAAGACTTGTAAAAAAGCCCCAAAAGCGCCGATAGAAAAATCGGGAAAAAGAATAAAACCTGAAACCTTGCCGATTATCAAGATGATTGCCGTTACAACCGGAAAAACCAGAACGGCAATGGAATAACCCATTAGATTCCCTTTGAAGTTCAGCTTGATTCCAAAATCCCTCCATCCGCCTCCGGCAAACGCGCGAAGCAAAAGACAAACCCCAAGCGGCGTTACAATCCACAGCAGCATGCCCAGACTTTCGGAAGAAGGATTTTTCATCAACACATCCAGCCCGTGCCCAATCCAGCCAACCGAAAGCACAGCAATTCCGAAAATCGTTATATTACGAATTGTTATTCTCCTGCTCTGATCTGCACCATTCATTTGCCTACATTTTAAAGAAAATCTAATTTTTGTCAACAACAAAAAATTCATCCTTCGGACCATTCTAAACCACAAAAACACTAAGTTTTTATTTTTTGTTTTGACTCACGACACAAGACACATGACTCATGACGCGGTTTACCGATTAGAAGAATCTAAAAAAAAGCCTTGACAAAATTCAAAATTGTATTATATTATTGATACAATAATATGAAGATTGATAAAAGCAAACCTATATGGAGACAAATAGTTAAAGAGATTAAAGAAAGGATTTCGCGAGGAGAAATCGAGAAAAATGTTCCCACGGTACGCGCTCTTGCAGAGGAATTAGGAGTGAATCCAAATACTGTAGCAAGGGCTTACAGAGAAATGGAAAGAGAGGGTATTGTAGAAAGCTGGGTTGGAAAAGGCACATGGGTGAAAAAAAAGTCTCGCGATAAGATGAAAGAGAAGATGGTTGAAGAGGTCGTAGATAATTTTGTTGAAAGCCTAACCTCAATGGGTTTATCTAAAAAAGAAATAAAAAAATTAGTGAGGAAGATA
>CAYRCN010000033.1:0-13424 GCA_964422805.1 uncultured bacterium
CCCTTCAAAATCTGAACATCCCGGGAGAATCATCTAAAGCCTTTAACGGTTATACCTTAATAAACGCGGATATAGCCGCCAGAGTTCAGGAAATAAATATAAAAGCAAAAAGGGAAAAATTCGTAGAGGAATAATTAGGTTTTAGGTACTAGGTTTTAGTTAAAACAAAAAAACAAACGGGGTGGTGTAGCTTTGTGTGAGAATAATTTGGGTGTGGGATGGGTCTTAAACAACAAAAAATTTTGCTCTGTGTGCTCAGTGAGTTTTCTGTTTTTCTCTTTGCTCTCTGTGGTTCATCTGGTTTTTTTCACTATTTAAATCCCGTCACATAAAAATAACCGTTCACGAAATATTCGATATTTTTAAAACCGCTCTTTTTAAACATTTCAATAAAAGCATCTTTTTTCGGTAAGCGATGATTGGCAACCTGCTCCCCCACATCTTTATGCAACTGATTGATTTCTTTTGGAGTCATCGAGTGTCCGACAATCAACTTTCCGCCTTTCTTTAGAACCCGATAGCATTCCGAAATCGTTTTTTCCTTATCACTAAAGTGAGGAAAAGAATTAAAAATTATAACAGCATCGAATTTATCTTCACTGAAAGGGATATTTTCACCTTCACCCCTTATCGCCATTTCATCAGGATAAGTTATTTTTAGCCCTCTTATCATGGCAAAAGCTTTATCTACATAAACAACCTT
The DNA here is from genome assembly GCA_964422805.1 of uncultured bacterium. Taxonomy (GTDB): domain Bacteria; phylum Hydrothermota; class UBA3072; order UBA3072; family UBA3072; genus JAFGHJ01. The sequence goes on from CAYRCN010000033.1 coordinate 704, forward strand.
TGAATCGGGAATATTTTTACGAAAATAATCACGCAACACTCCCTTACCGCAAGCTAAATCCAGAATAAAGTTTAAATCCTTGCCGATTAACTCTTTAACAAAGATTCCGGCAACCACCTTCGATTCCGCTGATACTTCCCAGTTTTCCGCCCACTTTTCAAAACAATCAACGTCCATTTCTACCTCTCAAAACTAAAGAAATTATAAAGATAAGGGAAGAAATAATAATTATTGTTGCTCCTGCGGGGACTGCAAACAGATAAGAAAACAAAAGCCCGCAAAGGCATGAAGTAATACCGAAAAGAATAGAAAGAAAATACATTTTAGAAAGATTGTGCGTTAGAATTCTCGCGGCTGAAGGGGGATTTATCAAAAGGCCAAAAATCAATATTCCGCCGATAGTGTTCAAATTAAGACAAATAACAAATCCGGACAAAAAAAGAAGACTATAAAAAATAAACTTTTCAGGTATACCGGAAGACATTGCGACTTCTCTGTTATAAAAGACAGCTTTTATCTCTTTTCCGAAAACAATTAAAAAAACAATCACGAGAAAAGTCACTCCAGCATTGATATAAATATTACTCCTCGAAAGCGTTAAAATACTTCCCCAGATAAGATTAAATGCCTCCGTTTTCGGACCACTTATTAGCCCGAGCCCAAGAAAAGCGACCCCTAACACAAGAGAAAAAATAATACCGATAATCACGTTTGCCTCAAGACCGGATTTCTCCGCGATAGGACCAATTAAAATCGAAGCCAGGAGAGAAAAAACTATTGCCATAATAATAGGATTGACACCAAAGAGAAGCCCGATTACAGAGCCTGCAAAGGCGGCGTGTGATATAGCGACTCCTACAAAAGGAATCCGAAGAAGAACTACCCATACACCAACAATACCAAGCCCCACCCCGGCAAGAATGGAACCCATTAATGCATTTTGGAAATAATTATAACTTAAAATTTCCCACATACTTCTTCAAACTTTCTTCGTTAATATCGTAAAGTTCAGATAAATCTTTCGAATTAAAATACTCGGGTGAGAAATCACCGAATACTTTTCCGTCCTTAAGAGCTACTATCCTTGTAATTTCCTCGGGTAAATATCTGAGAAGATGAGTTACAAAAACTATCGTCAATTTATGTTTTTTATAAATATCGGAAATCAGACTATTAATTTCCATCTGTGAAGCAGGATCCAGATTCATAAGAATCTCGTCCAACAAAAGAATATCAATATCTCTTGCCAGTTCTCTTGCAATCGATACTTTTCTCTGTTCTCCTCCGGAGAGAAAACCTGCGGGTCTATTTTCCAAATTCATTATACCAACTTCATCCATAGCTTTACTCACAGACGCAAAATCTTCTCTGTCAAGATTTTTAAAAAGCCCTTTAACCCCTACTCTTCCAATACAAACCACATCCTTAACCGAAAGAGGAACATTCTTCGCAATGAATTCATTCTGAAAAATAAAACCAATCTTTTTTCTTACCGCGAGTCCGTTTTTATAAGGGTTAAGATCGAAAACTTCAACTTTTCCCGTATCAGGGACAATAAGTCCGTTGATAGTCTTAAGCAAAGTCGTCTTTCCAGCTCCGTTGGGACCTATTATCGCAACAAAATCCTGCTTTTTTATATTAAGAGAAATGTCAGATAAAATTTCTTTGCCACTAAAGGACTTACCAACTTTTTGTATCTTTATCACTTAAGATTTCCATTAAAAGATTTATATTGCTCAGAAGAGTTGCTTTATAACCATTTTCGCCCGGGAAATTTGAAAAAATTATATACTTACTTTTCAATTCATCCGCTATTGTTTTGCCAACCTTCTGCCCGCTCTGGAGATTATCCACAACTAACTGTACGTTTTCCTCCCTACCCACTTTAATCACCTCCGAGATTTCTTTAAGAGAGATATCATCTCCGGGAGAAAAAGAGGAAATCACTTCCGCGCCAAGAAACTCAAGTAAATCCTTTTGATGTTCATTACAGATAACCTTAAGCCCTTTTATGGACTTTTTCTTTCCCGAGACTATAAAGGAAAAAGAATCTATACTCGTTTTTAATTTTTTGTATTTTTTATCTATTTCTTCTATACGGACACTATCAGAATCGTATTCTTTCTTTAGAACATTAGAAATCTCCAAGGCTCCTTTTAGATATACATCGGGAATCATCCAGCTGCCATCGGTTTCCAAATCCACTATATCTATATCGAGCTTTAATTCTCCTATCTTCTTGAACCATGATTCATAACCGTGATATAGAATTAAGTCGGACAAAAAAATTAAATTCGCTTCCACAGGAGAAAGATCAAAATGCCCGGGGCACATTCCACCGGGCACAATGTTAACCACCTTAGCATCATCGGGAGCAAGCACTTCGACAACGGAAGATATATCGGTTGTCGATGTAACTATCCCAATGCTTAAGATCAGAAAAATCAGATTCATTTTTCCAGAGCAATTCCTATCTTAAAAGTCCTGCCGGGCATATTATACAAACCTGTGGCATTAGGCACTTCAACATACCGCTCATAGTACTCATCAAGTATATTGTCGATACCTAAAGACAAAGACACATAATCCTTAGGTTTAACATTTAAACGGAAATCAAAAACATAATAGGAAGGGATTTCTTCTAAATGATTGTCAGCAGCGTAATAATCGGTCAAATATCTTCCGCTCAACCTTGCTTCTAAAATATCCCTCTCGAAAGTAATACTTCCGCTGAACTTCTGACCGGGAACGCCTTGCGTTCTATCCTCCCTGTCGATATAAGAATAAAATACTTTAAGCTTCAACCAATCAACGGGATATATACCGATAGAAGTTTCCAGCCCTTTCTCAATCAATGTATCTATATTTTCGAATTGACCTGTACCGTTCGAAAATCTGATGAAATTGTTTGTATTCATCCTGTAGAGAGCAACATCGAGGTCCACTATATCGGACAATTTTTGCCTTAAACCTATCTCGTAATCCCATAGTTCTTCTGCCGCGAGAGAAGGATTTGACGAAGGGAAAAGATAGAGGTCATTGAAAGAAGGAAGTCTAAAACCTTTACCTGTTCTACCCCGAATCCTTGTGTCATTATATTTAATAACAATTCCACCATCATACGAAAAAACACTTTCCGAATCGCTCACATAAGTATATCTTACACCTCCCGAAAGATTAACAAACGAGGTTTTCTGCTCACTATGAATAAACCCTTCATATACTGTCCTATCCCACTTTCCATCCGTAGAAATCCAGTGCCCGTATTGTTTATAAAATTCAAAGCCGCCTTGAGTCTCATTTCCTTTTAAAAAAGATAATCTAACCGAAGGATTTAAACCATCTGCTCTATCCTTCGACTCCCATCCATCAGAAAATTCATGATAACCATAAGTCCTGTAGATTTTTGTCTGAAAATCGATTTTATCCATATACCCATACACAGAGACATCAAAAGCGCTCCTTTCATAATTCTGATAACCGTCGGGCGTGGAAGTATCACCTACGGTCGCCGGGTCCTGCTTATATGCCTCTACGTATTTGGCATAATTTTCTATTCTCCAATCTCTATTAATATTGTACACTAAATTACCCTGATAAGCATCAGTATTCGAAGCTGAATTCTCCTGGTAACCATCAGATGAATTCTTCTGCACTGTACCCAGAAAATCTAATTTCGAGAAAGATTCTTCAAAAGAACCGGTTAAATTGTAAGTCTTAAAACTTCCGTAATCGCACTCGAAATTCAGCTTATCACCACCGCCGGGCTGCCTGGTCAGGATATTGACAACACCCCCCATGGCACCGGAACCATATAAAGAGGAAAGAGGACCTTTAACGACCTCTATCTTTTTTACATTATGAAGGGGAAAAGTATGTGTTACCGCGCAACCATATATGGCCATCTTTTCCGGCCTTCCGTCGACAAGAAAACCCAATTTCCTTCCGTTATTGCCAACGCCCCTTATAATCACATCAGCCCTTCCGAAATTCCCCGTCTTCATAACCTCCACACCGGGAACATCGGAAAGCAAATCCGGCGCAACATAGGAATTCATAAACTCTATGTCTTTTTCACTTACAACCGAAACCGAAGCGGAAATATCCGAAACGTCATCCTCATACCGGCTTGCGGTAACTACAACACCCTCGGAAATATACATTTTAGTATATACAGTATCCATAACAGATTCAGAAGAATCCACAACCGAAAAAACATACATCAAAATCAGAAACATTAATACCCTCCCTTTCTTAGTGTTACTTTTTCTAAAAAGATAGCACGAACTTACCTTTTGTCAAGAGCCCCCAAAAGGATTTTCACGCAAAGCCGCAAAGAATACAAAGTTTTTTCTTTTTGTTTTTTTAACACGAAACTCGAAACACGCAACCCGAAACTATAGTCAGTAACGAACAAAGTACTGCGAACTTATATTACTTGTTAACTTCCGCGCTTACTTCTGTATAATAAATCTCCGAGTCGTCTATTTCGCTTACTTTTCCCTCGATCGTAAAAGAATCGTCTAGCCGTATGCCTTCTGAAGAGCTGCCAATCATAATTTCAACTTCTCCCGGCTCGACAACTTTTTTCATTTCATTATTGTAAAACCCAAGAAGATTTACAGGCATTTTTACATTAACTTTTGCTTCTTTTCCGCCTTCAAGATAAATCCTCTTAAAACCCACCAGTTTCTTCACCGGAGGAGCCACACTCGCAACAATATCCTTAACATACAACTGAACAACTTCGCTACCAGAAAGTTTCCCGGTATTCTTAAGAGAAAAACTGATTTCTAAAGAATCGTTTGCTTTTACTTTTTTGTTTTTTATTTTCAATTTTGAGTATTTGAATTCCGTATAACTCAAACCATGTCCAAATGGATATAAAGGAGTGACAGGTAAGTCAAAATATCGAGAAGTATGACGTGTTATATCGTCGGTAGCCGGCCTGCCCGTTTTCTTATGATAATAAAAACACGGGATCTGACCCACGCTCCTGGGTATAGTCACGGCAAGCTTCCCTCCGGGATTATAGTCACCAAACAACACATCTGCTATAGCATTACCCGACTGTATACCTAAAAGCCAAGTCTCCAGAATCGCCGGAACATTTTCGCTCAGATAGGGAATAGCAAGAGGTCTTCCATTCATAAGAACAACTACCACTTTGGTTCCGGTATTCACTATATTCTTTGCGAGTTCTTTCTGAACACCGGGGAGATCTATCTCAGAGCGGCTTCTTGCCTCTCCGCTCATATCAGCCGATTCTCCTAAAACCAATACAACAACATCCGCCTGGGATGCCACTAAAACAGCTTCTTCGAATCCGCCTTTATCATCTCCGTTGATTTCGCATCCTTCTGCGTACAAAACCTCTGTTTCCTCAGATACCGCGTTCCTTATACCTTCCAAAACCGTTACAACATCTTTCTCTTCTCCGCAAGCCCTCCAGGAACCAAGCGGCGTAACACTATCATTCGCGAGAGGACCAATGACCGCGATTTTCTTTAGATCTCTGACTAAAGGAAGAATATCATTTTCATTCTTCAGCAAAACGATCGATTTACAAGCCATCTCTTTTGCTGCCATTTTATGTTCTTCCTTTAAGATCACGGATTTCTCAACTCCAGTTTTACAATATTTAAACGGATCGTCAAAGAGACCGAGTTTATATTTAGCCCCGAGAATTCTCCTAACTGCTTTATCCACTAATTCTTCCGATATCTTATCTTTCTTAACAGCCTCTAATATCTCTTCACCAAATATTCCGCTAGTCATATCCATATCTATACCTGCGGATAAAGCCTTTTTACCGGCATCTACCCTATCTTCTGCCACACCGTGATTCATAAGTTCTGCTATGGAGTTCCAATCACTCACAACAAAACCCTCAAAACCCCATTCCCCTCTCAAAACATCGGTCAGCAGTTTTTTATTACTTGCCATAGGCTCTCCGTTAATATCATTAAATCCATTCATAAGAGAACCCGCACCTGCTTTAACCGCAGCAAGAAAAGGCGGTAAATAAACCTCGTTAAGAGTTCTTCTAGAAACTTCCGCGCTGTTATAATCTCTTCCACCCTCCGCCGCACCGTAAGCAACATAATGCTTAGGACAGGCAAGAATAGTATTCTCAAAGCTTAAATCATCACCCTGATAACCCTCGACTTGCGCTTTTGCCATAACCGCACCCAGATAAGGATCCTCTCCTGCTCCTTCAACTATTCGGCCCCATCTTGGGTCGAGCGCAATATCGACCATAGGAGCAAAAGTCCAGTGTATCCCGGAAGCCGCAGCCTCAACTGCCGCGATTCTTGCTGCTCGCTCTACTGCTCCCGGTTCAAAACTACAGGCAGACGCGAGAGGCACCGGAAAAATAGTTTTCAAACCGTGAACAACATCAAGACCAAAAATTAAAGGTATGCCGAGACGCGATTCCTCTACCGCTATTTTCTGTAAGCCATAAAGAAAATCAGCACCCAGGACATGCAAAAAAGAACCAACCTTGCCTTTCCTTACCAATTCTTTCTTTTCATCATCTATCCTGGTATTAAAACCCAAACTTCCACCACCCGCATATTGAGCCAGCTGGCCCAATTTCTCTTCCAGCGTCATCTTATCCATTAAAGAATCTATAAATTCATCCATAGGAGGCTCAAGCAAACTTAATTCTTTTTCTGATTCCGCCCGCAACATTACAGGAAAACTTAAAATTAATAGAAGAAAAAACTTTTCGGAAATTCCTATTTTTTTCATTCTGCAACCCTCCTAGTGTAAAAAAATTAAAAATTACGGATTTAAGTTCTCTGAAAAAATACATATAGTTTGATTTCATATTCTTTAAATTATACTGAGATTTAAAGATAATTCAAGTAGAAAAACTCACAACATAGCTCTCAATTCAGGCTTATGTCTGACCGCTACCCGCTTATCGCTTTTTTGTTTTAACTAAAACCTAAAACCCAAGACCTAAGAACTAAATACTCAATTCCTCCTCATTAACCCAAAGCCCGTGAATATTGCAGTAGGAAAAAGCGTAAATAGTACCGGATCTTTCGGTCTTAAAGGTCAGAGTAGCATCAGGTTCCGTATACACGGTACTAGTATCGGGACCTTCCGTTGAAGCTCCATGCGCAGCAAAATCAGCCTTCCCCACCATATAAGGAAACTTACTTCCTTCAGGCTTAAAATAAACTTCGATCCACACAATATGATGCTCGGTTTTGTTAGGATGAGGGATTTCTTTGCCAACCGAAACTTTAACTTTTACACTTTTACCCTTTTCCAAAACTTCAATTACGGGAACATGTTTTTCCGACTTCCAGTCGGCCGTTTTTAAAAGTTCCGCAAAACTCATAATTAAATACCTCCCTTTCGTTAAAACTTTTTAAACATTTTAGAAGAAGCGTTGCATACCGGGCACTTATCAGGCGGAATTCCTTCATGCGTATATCCGCAAACGGGACAAACATAAACTTCTTCTAATTTTATATCCTTACCTTCGGATACTTCCTTTTTCGATCTCTCATACATCTTCTCATGTATCTTCTCAGCCTCCAGAGCGTAATTGTGAGAAACTTCAGCCGCTTTCTCGCCTTGAAGATTTGCAGTATTTTTATAAACCGGATACATCTCCTCAATTTCGAAAGTCTCTCCGTCAACACCCGCCTGGAGATTATCCACTGTTTTGCCTAAATAACCTAAAAGCCTTGCATGATTTCCGGCATGTACTCTTTCGGCATACGCTATAGCTTCAAAAAGCCTTGCAACATTAGAATATCCTTCCTTTCTTGCAATATCGCTATAAATAATATATTTCATATGAGCCATCGACTCTCCGGCAAACGCGTCACTTAAGGACATCTTCGTCATCTCTTTCATCTTACTTCCATAATTTTCGTTTTTCTTTTTGTAACCATTACAAATTTAGAATCGTTCCAATCTATTATATATAATTTTTCATCTTTGTCAAGGTGTAGATTTTCTCTAATTCTTAATTTGTCGCAAAGACTCAAAGATAAAGGGACGCAGAGCAACAAGGGTTCTTTGTCCTAACTTCCAACTACTAACTTCTGGCTACTATGAAAATATCTTGACATATACAATCAGTTTAGTATGATAAATCGGGAGAATTTGAAATTAATAAAAAAAATATCCTCGAAATAAAAAAGGTCTATTCTAAATTCAAAGAAGAAATTGAATCAAGGTTAAATTCTTTTAAAAAAATTGGGAAAAACGCAAGTGCCGAAGAACTATTCACGGAATTAGCATTTTGCATACTAACACCCCAATCAAAAGCAAAACTGTGCTGGGAAGCAATCGTATCGATGCAGAAAAAGGATATACTTCTTAACGGAACAAGTAAAGACATAAATAAGGAACTGCAAAAGGTTAGATTTAAAAATAAAAAATCGGAATATCTTTACCAAGCCCGCTGCAATTTTTTTAAAAAAGAAAACTCAATTTATGAAAATATTAAAAAGGCTAAATCTCCTTTGAAATTAAGAGAATATCTGGTAAAGAATGTACAAGGGATCGGCTACAAAGAAGCGAGTCATTTCCTTCGAAATATCGGATTCGGAGCAGACATTGCCATACTGGACAGACACATTATAAGAAACCTGATAGAACTAGGGATATTAGAAGAATATCCCAAAAATCTCTCGGAAAAGAATTACAGAGAAATAGAAGAAAAAATGAGGAAATTATCAAAAGCTTTGGATATACCTATGGATACCCTCGACCACGTCTTCTGGGCAAAGGAAACAGGAGAAGTATTTAAATAAAAAACAACAAAGAAAAGACAAAAATCGCTTGACAAAACAATAATTTTCTCCTAAACTTAAATAAAATTATGAAAACACAATCGCCAGATACAAATATCAAAACGGAAAAAATACTTATTTCTTTGCTTCAAAATCAAAGCCGGGTAGAAAAATTCTCACGTGTTCGTTCTCTATCGGAAACAACAATAAACTTATCGAAACGCGCTATCAAAAGAGTTAATAAAAACTTAAACGAAGAACAAATAAATTCGCTGTTTATAGAATATAATTACGGTAAAGAATTAGCAGAAAAAGTAAAAAAGCATTTAGAAAAAAACAAAAAATGACTCCCCCCGATATATTACTTGCGTTAAAACCGCTAATCAAAACTTTTAACGAACTTTCTATTCCATACTATATCGGCGGTTCTCTGGCAAGTTCTATTTACGGTATGCCACGTGCTACGCTCGATGCGGATATAGTAGCAGATATAAGCTTTAATCATATTAAATCATTAAAAAGTAACCTCAAAGAAGCCTATTATATAGACGAAAATATGATTAAGAACGCAATCAAAAACAATTCCTCGTTTAATCTAATACATCTTGAAACCTCTGTAAAAATCGACATATTTGTATACAAAAATGATGCATATCAACAAAACGCAATTGAACGCAGAGTCGAAGATACACTGGTTGAAAACGACCGGAGCAGCAAATTCTGCTTTGCTTCACCTGAAGATATTATTATTAATAAATTAAATTGGTATAAGATAGGGAATGGGGTTTCCGAAAGGCAATGGCTGGATATTATCGGTGTTATAAAAATCCAGGGAAATTCCCTTGATAAAAAATATCTGAAAGAATGGGCTATAAAATTGAACCTTATTGAACTACTTAAAAAAGCATTTATTGATGCAGAAGTTAGATTTCAATAATGCTTTGCAATAATAAGGAGGTTTGATGGGCAAATCGTTAGAAGCTCTCGAACATATTATGAAGCAGATCTACACTGCTCAAAAGAGTGAAATTACAGAATATCATATCTATTCCAATATAGCAGAATTAGTGAAAGATAAAAAAAATAAAAAAGTCATACTCGATATTGCGAACGAAGAATTAAGACACGCCAAATTCTGGCAAACAATCACAAAAAAAGATATAAAACCAGACCGCTGGAAAATTTTCAAATTCACCTTGATCGCCAGATTCCTAGGATTTACCTTTGCAATAAAACTAATGGAAAAAGGAGAAGAACAGGCTCAGGTAAATTATATGGAAATCGCAGAATATATACCGGAAGCAGAACAAATTGCCGCTGAGGAAGAAAAACATGAAAACGAATTGATAGCTTTACTCGACGAAGAAAGGCTAAATTACGTAGGGTCAATTGTTCTTGGTCTCAACGACGCTCTTGTGGAATTAACAGGAAGTCTTGCAGGTTTGTCCTTTGCACTCCAAAAAACGCGTCTAATAGCAGCAGTCGGAATAATAACAGGAATTGCTGCTTCTCTTTCCATGGGCGCTTCCGAATATCTTTCAACAAAAGCCGAAGGAAACACGGAAACAGCTCTCAAATCTTCACTTTACACAGGTACAGCTTATATTATCACGGTTTTACTTTTAGTCTTACCATATTTTATTTTTGATAACTATCTTTTAGCCCTGATGACGACCTTAATTGTAGGGGTGTTAATAATATTTTTATTTAACTACTATGTTTCAATCGCTAAAGACTTACCTTTCAGAAAACGTTTTCTTGAAATGACATTGTTAAGTCTCGGAATCGCCGCCCTTTCTTTTGGAATTGGAATAATTATAAGAGTTACTCTGGGAGCGGATATTTAACATTGAAAGAAAAAATCAAAGGAGTCGAAATCTCTATAATTTAAAAATCAAATATCAAAATTTAAAATTACATATCAAAGTTCAAAATCTGTAAAAAATAACAACAAAACAAAAAAAATCTTTAAAACTCCATCAAATCAATGTCCTAATGGTCTAGTTCTAATTTTTGCATTTTAATCTGTCATTTTGCTTTTTCATTTTTGATATTTAATTTAATATGTCGTTTCCATTGACTATATTTCAACATAGATTATTATTCAAAATGAAAACTCGGGGGTTAAAATGATAAAAAAATTCTTATTAGTTACTATTTTAATAATGTCTTTAAATTTAGCTGCACATCACGGTATGGGCATAGGAATAGCCGTCGGAGACCCTACCGGTATTACAGGTAAGTACTGGACAAGCAAAAATACTGCAATATGCGGTGCGGTGGGATGGTCCTTCAGAGGCGAAGGATATATTCATATAAACGGGGATTTCATTTATCATTATCCCAATTTGTTTGAAGTAGAAAAAGGTGAATTGCCGCTGTATTTCGGAATCGGCGGCAGACTCGCTTTTAAAGACTCAACAGAAATCGGGATTCGATTCCCGGTGGGACTCGTATATCTCTTTCCGGACGCTCCTTTCGACGCGTTCTTCGAACTTTCTCCCTACCTTAATCTTTATCCGAGAACAGATATGTTTTTATCAGCCAGTTTGGGAGGAAGGTTCTTCTTCGAATTATAAAAAAACAAATTTAAAAACATCTTCCGGTTCTTTCTTTTCTGCAGGGCACCTCAGAGCCAAATTCCGAACAGCGATAACATATTTCATTCGGCAGTTTATTATCCTCAAAATAAAGTTTTATGTTACCAAGAGTTGTTTCGGCTATATTTCGAAGAGCTTCTTTTGTAAAAAATCCTTGATGAGAAGTTATGAGTACATTCGGAAAAGTAAGCAGCCTGGCTAAAACATCATCACTGATTATAGTACTTGAATAATCCTCGAAGAAATATTCTGCTTCTTCCTCATATACATCCAACCCCGCGTTTCCCACTTTTCCTTTTTTTAAAGCCGCTATTAAATCGACAGTATCGATAAGTTTTCCTCTACCTGTGTTTATTATCATTACCCCATCTTTCATTTTCTTAATACTGGATTTATCTATTATATGCATCGTCTCGGGTGTTAAGGGGCAATGCAGAGTTATAATATCAGACTCCTTATATAGAGTATCCAAATTTACATATGTAAAACCGTATTTTTTCTCATTCTTCTTATCAGGAAACTTATCATAGGCGATCACTTTCATATCAAAACCTTTTAAAATCTTAGAAACGCGAATACCTATTTTACCTGTTCCGATTATCCCCACTGTTTTCCCTGCTATATCAAAACCTAAAAGTCCGTTTATATTAAAATTACTGTCCCGTGTCCTGTAATACGCCTTGTGTATTTTTCTGTTAAGGGACAGCATTAGAGCCACCGCGTGTTCTGCAACCGCATTGGGAGAATAAGCGGGGACCCTGACCACATGGATTCTTCCGAAAACAGCCGGCAAGTCTACATTATTGTACCCCGCGGAGCGAAGAGCTATAAGAGTTATGCCGTTATCATACAACTCATCCGCTATTTTCTTATTGATAATATCATTTACAAAAGCGCAGATGGTATCGGAATCTTTAGTTACAATAACGTTGTCTTCCGAAAGACGGCTTTGAAAATATCTTATGTCATAACCGTACTTCTTGTTCGTTTCATTAAAGAAATCTTTATCGTATTGCTTTGCGTCGAAAAAAGCTACTTTCAATTTTTTCATAACTTCTCTTTAGCTCCTCTTCGATTCTATTAAAACTTTCAATTTCTCAAAATCGACTTCTCTTTCGTACATCGGTTTTTTACTTTTATTATAAGCAGGTAGTTGCTCTTCGAAAGGCTTACTTTCTTTATTTAAATAAAATATACCTAAAGGAAGTTTATTTTCCTCCGTTGCCTTCTTAAAAGCTTCATTCCTATCGAAGGGGTCATAATTATCATCTAAATAATAAGTGTTTTCCTTAAACCATTTCCTATCATTAAGTTTATTATAAGTAACACAGGGATGAAGCAAGTCGACAAGCGCGT
>CAYRCN010000034.1:0-13317 GCA_964422805.1 uncultured bacterium
AACAAAGCCAACTTTATATAATGGAACCTTTAATAGTCACAGCAAGCAAAATACCCACAACTTTATTGGGAACGAATAGAGATGTTATTGTAATTGAGAAGAAAGAAATAGAAAGCAGTCCTGCGAGTGGAGTGGCAGACCTGTTAAAATATATTTCGGGAGTCGAAATAAACGAGAGAGGTCCCGAAGGAATCCAATCTGATGTTTCCGTCGCGGGAGGAACATTCGAACAAAGCCTGATTTTGATAGACGGGATAAAGGTAAACGACCCACAAACCGCGCATCATAATTTAAACCTCCCAATACAATTGGAGGACATCGAGCGGATAGAAATCTTAAAGGGTCCCGGGGCAAGGCTTTACGGAGCCGGAGCCTTTGCAGGAGTTATAAATATTATAACAAAAAAAGACGAATTTAAGAGTCTGAAAATGAAAGCAATGGCAGGAGATTATAGGTTACTTGAAGGAAACATTTCCATCTCTCAACCACTCGGTATCTCTAATAATTATCTTTCCATTTCCGGAAAGCGTTCCGACGGATACCGCCATAATACAGACTTCGATATAGGGAATATTTTCTTAAAATCCACCGTCAGTCGCATGAAAGCAAAAGGAAATATTTCTTTTGGCTATAATGACAAAGATTTCGGAGCCAGTTACTTCTACTCTGATATATATCCGAATCAGCGAGAACATACGAAAACCGCCTTCTTAAACTTAGGGTTAGATTTCAGAAAGACTAACATGGGGGTTTTCTGGAGACTTCATAAGGATGATTTTATTTTGGATTATGAGAATCCAGGTTTTTACAGAAATTATCACACAACACATATATACGGATTTACACTGCAATCGGAGGTTTCTTCGTTAGCAGGTGTAACTGCTTTGGGTTTAGAATTGGGGAAAGATAAAATAACTAGTACGAATCTCGGGAATTTCTCACGTACGAAGATGAGATTATTCCTCGAGCATAGGCTTTATAAAATTAAAAACTTAAGCGTTGTTTTTGGCCCGTCTCTTTTTTATTATTCCGATTGGGATTGGTATTTTTATCCTGGATTGGATATTGGTCTAAAGCTTAGCAGTCGAACCTATTTATACGTTTCATTGGAAAGAGCTTTCCGGATTCCCTCCTACACAGAACTGTATTTAGACAGCCCCGCGAATGTTGGCAATTCTGACCTTACTCCTGAAAGTGCATTATCTTTTGAAGCAGGTATAAAAATGATAAGAGGCAGCATATTAACGAATATCAACGCATTTATAAGAGATGAAAAAAATGTGATTGATTGGGTCAGAACAACCCCGAGCGATCCCTGGGCTGCAACAAACTCAGGAGAGGTTACAGTAAAGGGATTAGATATCAATATTACGTTTAAATCAATAGCTAGAATGTATAAAAAAATACCGATACCGAGCATTAATCTCGGATATACTTTTTTAAAGTTAGACAGGACTGAAAGTGCCCTCCAATCAAAATATCTTCTTAATCAACCGGAACATAAATTCACATTAAGCGCGGATTATGATTTAAGCAGTAGTTTAAAACAGGTATGGAAAGGTAGATATGAAATCCTTCCTGACTCAGAAAAACATCTAATTCTGGACACAAGTGTATCTCTCGAAATCAAAAACGCAGAAATTTTTATAGATATTACAAATCTTTTAAATACAGATTATACCCAGGCAGAATGGATTCCTATGCCCGGCAGATGGGCAAAAGCAGGCATCCGGGTTGAATTTTATTGAAAAAATCACCACAGAGGACACAGAGAAAAAACAACACGCAGAGAACACAGAGATTTTATTATTATTATCCCAACACCTACTCCAAAAAATAAAATAATCTCACACAAAGACACAGAGACACAAAGCCCCACCACACCCATTTGTTGTGTTGATTTAAAAACAACACTTCCAAATAACCCCAACAAATAAAAAAAGATAGAAAAATCGTTTGTGTAATTCGTGTGATTCGTTGTTTCTAATTTTGGGATGGGTTGGGTTTAAAAAAAACAAAAATTTAGTTGTTTTCTCTGTGTCTTCCGTGGCTCTGTGTGAGAAATGGTTTTCCCTTCTTGACTTTAAATTCATCTTTCGTATTCTTAAAAAAATGAAAATTGTCGAATGTATTCCTAATATTTCCGAAGGAAAAGATATGGAAAAAATCAAAGCTATAACTAACGAAGCTAAAAGTACTAAGGGGGTTTATCTTCTGGATGTTTACACGGGAGACTCAACAAATAGGACTGTGCTTACTTTAGCCGGAAATCCGGACGCAATTAAAAAAGCGATTTATAAGATATTCGAAAAGACTTCGGAATTGATCGATATGAGAAAGCACAGAGGAGTTCATCCTCGCATAGGAGCAGTCGATGTTTGTCCTTTTATTCCTGTTCGGGATATGACGATGGAAGAATGCATCGATATTGCAAGAGATGTAGGGAAAAAAGTAGCCGAAGAATTAAGTATCCCAATTTACCTCTATGGAGAATCAGCAACGAGCGAAAAGAGAAAAAATTTATCAAATATACGCAAGGGAGAATATGAGGGACTTAAAGAAAAATTAAAAAATCCCGAATGGAAACCGGATTTCGGAGAGGCAAAATTCAACGAGAAATCAGGAGCAAGCATCATAGGTGCGCGGGATTTTTTAATCGCTTTTAATATAAATCTTAACACAAAAGAAAAAAAGATAGCAAATGTAATAGCAGAAAAGATTCGGGAATCAGGCACAATAAAGATTGACAATAATGGCAATAAAGTGAGAGTGCCGGGTACCTTTATAGAAGTAAAAGCGATTGGATGGTATATCGAAGAATTCGGATGCGCCCAGGTTTCGACGAATTTGATCGATTTTCGAAAAACTCCACTTCACCGCCTTTTTGAAGAAGTCAAAAAAGAAGCAAAAAAATTGTGTGTCGAAGTTACCGGAAGTGAACTGGTAGGTCTTGTCCCCGAAGAAGCTCTACTTAATTCCGGGAAATTTTATCTTGCTAGAGAATCTTCAGAGGAAAGAAGTTCTAAAAACAAAATAATCGATACAGCGATTAATTATCTTGGGCTTTCCAAAAGTTACGAATTTCGTCCAGAAGAAAAAATTCTGGAGTACAAAATAAAAAAGGAGATGTTATGAATATTTCAATATCTGATTTTTTAGAAAGACTTTCTTCCGATGCACCTACGCCGGGTGGTGGTTCTGTGGCTGCACTCGCAGGCGCGCTTTCCTGTTCTCTTACTTCAATGGTCGGAAACTTGACTTACCGTAAGAAAAAGTACGAGGAATATTGGGAAGAATCTAAAAAAATTATCGAGGAAGCGAAAAAATTAAGCGACGACTTCCTTTCTCTTTTTTACGAAGATATGGAAGTTTTTACAAAATTGATGGCTACTTTCGGTCTTCCCAGAGGAACAGAAGAAGAGAAACAAAAAAGGGATAAAGAGATTCAGAATGCGACAAAAAAAGCAATTGAAGTTCCTCTTAAAGTCATGGAAAAAAGCCGGCGGGCAGCCGAACTGGCTCTCGCCATGGCAAAAATAGGGAATTTGAACGCCATTAGCGATACGGGAATAGCCGGGGAAATGGCGCTAGCAGCCTGTAGAAGTGCCTCTTACAACGTACTTATTAACTTTAATTTCTTGAAAGATACAGATTATTTCAGAACTATAGATAAGAAACATAAAGAAGTTTTAAAAGAGGTCAAATCTATTCATAAAGAAGTTGCTTTGTTGGTAAGGAAAAAAATAGAAAAGTAGATAATAAAGGGTTGATAATTTCTGAAATTCTTATATAATTATAAATTATATCAGGGTCGTTAGCTCAATCGGCAGAGCACCGGCCTTTTAAGCCGGGGGTCGAAGGTTCGATTCCTTCACGACCCAGAATATAAATAAAATAGTAAAAAAATATTTTCAGGAGGGCTTATAAATTTGCTGGACTATGTTCATAAGAAAGAAGACTTCATGAAAGAACTGTCCTTAATTGGAAAGGATAAGGGAGAGTTCATAGTTAAAGAAGGCGATCTCGGCGATTATATGTTTATCATAATCGAAGGCAAAGTGAAAGTCCTGCTCAAAAGAGGAAAGAAAGAAATTATTCTTGCTACTTTGGAAAAGGGTAATTTTTTCGGAGAGATGAGTCTCTTCGGAGGGAATCCTCGCAGCGCATCAGTACAAGCATTAACGGATTTACAGCTATTAAAAATAACAAGGAAAGATATTGTTAGGTTAAGTGAAAGCAATCCTAAATTATTAAGCGAATTTACAATGGGCTTATGTACGGAATTATGTCAGAGAGTATCAAATACAAGCACATCTTTAGAGTCTTATTTTCATATTAACAGAGCAATACTTAAAAACCCTAAATTTAGAAATTTTTTACAAAAAATCTGGAATGAAAAGGAGGAATAAATGAATATGTTATTGGTATTGTTGTTTGGTTTTTCGTCTTTTAACTCGGGCAGCGGAACTTTTAATCTTTACTCGGCAAGAACCCTTCCATATGCGACTCTCAATTTCAATGCAAGTGCCGTGGGGGCAATGCACGAGTTCGGTTCGTACAAACACATAGCCGCTAATTCAAAATTCGGTTTTACTTACGGCGTTATAGATCTTTTTGAGATATATCTGGGAACTACAGTATACGATAAATACGCATACAGCGACAACTTATTCGGTGATG
Source organism: uncultured bacterium (assembly GCA_964422805.1). Classification (GTDB taxonomy): domain Bacteria; phylum Hydrothermota; class UBA3072; order UBA3072; family UBA3072; genus JAFGHJ01. The sequence goes on from CAYRCN010000034.1 coordinate 4,681, forward strand.
ACGTCTATAACGAGTATGGTTGGCAGAACCTGTACGGTGGCATGAAATTTTATATACCTGCTGTAGGAACTACTGCAGTAGGAGATCAATCTTTTAAATGGTTGGTCGGAGGACGCCTGGGAACATCGTTCAATCCATTTTCGCCGGCAAATCATGCTTCCATAGTAGGTGCACCGAACTTTTTCTATCCCACATATAAATATAATCCGGATCTTGCAGTAGATCTCTTAAATGATTTCGAGATTTATCCTCTCCTGGCGCATATAAATTTAGGGTACGTTAAGAGAGGAAGTTTAAAGGATGTCCTTCCCGGAGTTGAGATGCCGGATTTGTTACGTATTGGCGGGGGTTTTGAAATAGCAGCCGGACCATTTACCCGTTTTGTTTTCGAAACAGTAAATATAAGACCCGGAGAGGATTTCCAGGATACATTGATTGGTACTTTCGGTATCAGGTTTCTGGTTCCTGAAAAGTTCTCATTCGATGTGGCGGTAGGCCACGTTTTTAACGATTCCACTGATTTTGTACCTGATTTAGCGTTTGATGAAAATGGCCAATGGAGATTCAAAATTGGTTTTACCTTGCAAAGCACTATAATACGAAAAGAAAAGAAAGAGGAGCCAAAAAAAGGTACTATTGTTTTAACAGTAAACGATATGTCGACAAACGAACCTCTGGTTGCTACGGTAAATATAAAAGATTCGCCTCTTAGTTACGAAACCGCAGAAGACGGTGAAGCAACCATAGAGATACTTCCCGGGGTTTATGATTTAGAGCTTTCTAAAGAAGGCTATCTCTCGAGATCAGCCACTATAACAGTAAAATCTTCCGCGACTGTAAACATTAATACTGTTCTAAGAAAAGAAGAAAAGGAAACAGGTGTTTTCACGGGTACGGTAAGTTCTTTCAGAGATGAGGTACCGCTTGCGGCATATATCGAATTTCTCGGTACGAAACTCACAAAAATTGCCTCGGATGCGGTTAAAGGAGTGTTCCAGGCAGAAGTTGAAGCAGGCACTTATAATGTCCGCGTCTCAGCTGATGGTTATCTGCCTGAGACTTTCCCGGTAGAAATCATAAAAGGTGAAACTGTAATAAAGAATGTAAAACTTGTTAAAAAGTTAGAAAAGGAAGAAGTAATTGTTTTAAGAGGTATTAATTTTGCATCAGGCCAGGCAGTCATTCCACCAGCGGAATATCCTATTTTGGATCAAGTTGTACAGGTTCTCAAGGCGAATGAAAAAGTGAGAGTTGAGATAGGCGGACATACGGATTCGGTCGGCGGCGACGCATACAATCAGGGGTTATCCGAAAGAAGAGCTCAATCAGTAATGAACTACCTCATACAAAGAGGGATAGCCGCCAGCCGCCTTGAAGCAAGAGGATACGGAGAATACCAGCCCGTAGCTTCCAATACAACTCGTGATGGCAGAAGCCAGAACAGAAGAATTGAATTTAAAGTGCTCTCGGTAGAGTAACGGGATAGCTGCATAGATTTGGCTTCTTGATTTTTTATAATTGAGCTTAAAGAAAAATCTTAACGAAGAACAGGAAAAAGCAGTTACGCACACTTCCGGCCCCGCTCTTGTATTAGCAGGGGCCGGAAGTGGCAAAACAAGAGTTATAACTTACAGAATCGCTTACCTTTTAGAGCAAAAAGACGTAAAACCCTATCATATCCTTGCGGTAACTTTTACAAATAAAGCAGCCGATGAAATGAAAGAGCGTCTATATTCATTGGTAAGGTGTTCGACAAAAGGAATATGGATGGGAACTTTCCACTCAATATGTGCCCGATTATTACGTGAATTCGCTTCCTACACGACATATTCGAGGAATTTTATTATTTACGATACTCAGGATCAACATAATCTGATCAAAAATATTATAAGAGATTCCGATATAGGAGAAAAAACTCTTGATTTTTATTATGTTCACCGGACTATCTCAAATCTCAAGAACAGACTTATTGATGAATACGAATTCAAACCCTACAATTATAAAACAGAATTGATTAAAAATATATATAAGGAATATCAAATAAGGCTTAAAGGAAATGACGCGATGGATTTTGACGATCTTTTATTCAATTTCTACACGCTTCTCGACTCCAACGGCGAGATAAGAAAGAAATTAAATGATAGGTTCAGATACAAGTTGGTCGATGAGTATCAAGATACCAATCCTTCGCAGTATCAAATACTAAAAAAATTGTCGGAGAGATATAAAGATGTCTTTGTCGTAGGCGACGATGACCAATCAATATACGGGTTCAGAGGTGCTGATATAAACAACATTCTTGACTTTGAGGATGATTTTCCAAATTCAAAAGTTTACAAACTTGAAAGAAATTATAGATCTACAAAGAGAATTCTTGAAGTAGCCTCAACTGTCGTTAAAAATAATCGCTTAAGAAAAGGGAAAACCCTCTGGACTAAACAGGAAGAGGGAGAAAAAATTACACTTTTTTCGGCTCTTACAGAAAAAGAAGAAGCCGTCAAACTCATAAAACTTTTAAAAAAAGAACTGGAAAAATACAATAAGAAGGATATACTTATTGCTTACAGAACAAACGCTCAATCAAGAGCAATAGAAGATGCTCTATTAAAAGAAGAAATTCCATACGTGATCGTAGGAGGAGTGAAATTTTATCAGAGAAAAGAAATAAAGGATATTTTATCCTATGTTAAGTTCATAGTCAACAAAAAAGACACGGTTTCCTTTTTCCGGATTTTAAATACTCCTAGAAGGGGTATAGGCAAAATAACAAGAGAAAAAATAGAAATGAAAGCAAAGGAAGAAAACATTTCTCTCTGGGAAGCCGCATGTAAGCTAGCCGGACAAGAACAGCCAATCGAGGATTTTGTAAATCTTATAAAATCTTTAGAAGATATAAAGAGTATAGATGAACTTATAGTGGCTATAGTAGAGAAGACCGGATATGTGGATATTCTTAAAGAGATGGATACGATTGAATCGGAGAGCAGAATCGAGAATATACAGGAATTGCTATCGGCGGCATATGAATTTACTGAGAACTCGGAGAAGTATTCTCCGGAAGAATACCTGACCGAAGTCGGATTAAGAACCGATATCGATAGCTGGAGTCGAACTGATTCCGTTAATTTAATGACTCTGCATAATACAAAGGGACTTGAATTCGACATAGTTTTTATAGTTGGAATAGGAGAAGGGCTTTTACCTCATTACAGAAGTATTAAGGAAGGCAACACGGAAGAAGAGCGCCGTCTTTTTTATGTCGGAATAACAAGAGCACGGAAGAAATTATTTTTGTCTTATTTTTTAACACACGGAGCAGGATGGGGAAGCCCAAGAAGTATTTTTCCCTCACCATTCTTAAAGGAATTGCCCCCCGGAGCTATCGAAAACCTGGAAGATTATACACCTGGCGCAAACAAGAAGAAGCAGTATATTTTAAGAGATAATAAAAATATTAGCAAGTGGGTAAATCATCCTGTCTTTGGAAGGGGGGAGATATTGGATGTGGTGGACGGAGATAAATTATTGATATCATTTAACGGCACGACAAAGAAAATTAAACGGAGGTTCTTCGATGAAAGAAGTTGATATAAAACATCTTTCTAAACTCGCAAATATCGAACTGGAAAGGGAAGAAGAAAAAAAACTTCAGGAAGATCTGAATAAAATTATCAAATACATTAGACAAATCCAGGAAGTTGAGGTGCGCCAAACTCCCAATACTACACACCTTAGCGTGGAAGCCTTGCCTTTTAGAGATGATAAAAAAGAAAAACCTCTGTCGGTAAAGGAAGTTTTGTCGAACACTAAAGAACAGTATAAAGACCATTTTACCATAAACAGGATGATAAATGAAGACAATACCTGAATATCAGGGACTATTCAAAAAAGGAGAAATTACTCCTACTGATCTCCTTATGAACTGCCTTAAAAAAATAAATCCGTCTCTTAATGCTTATATAACTGTGACTGAGGAATTTGCAAGAAAAGGATTGAAGAAAGATATTAAAGGCAAATTAAGGGGGATACCAATAGCAATTAAGGATAACATAAATATAAAAGGTGTTCCTACAACCTGCGCTTCTAATGTTTTGAAGGGATTTGTTCCGCCCTTTTCAGCCACCGTGATTGAGAGAATCGAGAAAAACGGAGGAATTTTTATAGGGAAAACCAACCTTGATGAATTCGGAATGGGCTCTTCAACCGAGAGATCTTACTATGGACCGACTAAAAATCCTTTTGACGAGACAAAAGTCCCGGGCGGTTCGAGCGGCGGTTCTGCCGCGGCTGTAGCTTCGGGTAGTGCCGTTATTTCACTCGGTTCCGACACCGGCGGTTCGGTGCGCCAGCCCGCCTCTTACTGCGGATTGGTTGGACTTAAACCGACCTACGGAAGAGTCTCAAGGTATGGGCTCGTTGCTTTTGGGTCTTCTCTTGACCAGATTGGAATTATCGGAAGAAATGCTGTGGATGTCGGAATTATGCTTGAAGTTATAGCCGGGTATGATCCGAAAGATTCGACTTCTTCAAAAAAGGAAATCGATGATTACAGCAATTTAAACGAAGTTCCCAAAAACATAAAGATAGGTATACCCGAGGAGTATTTCAAACAAATAGACCCGGGAGTTCACTCCTCTGTTATGGAAATTAAAGGTAAAATCGAAAAAGAAGGGATATCTTTCAAGTCTGTATCCCTGCCCACTACCGGTTATATTATACCAACCTATCAGGTAATTTCATACGCCGAAGCCTCCTCTAACCTCGCAAGATACGATGGGGTCAGATACGGCATTCGAGAGACTGGGGAAAACTTCCACGACACAATAAGGAAATCCAGGGATGCAGGTTTCCTTCCTGAAGTAAAAAGAAGAATCCTTGTGGGTACCTTCGTTCTTTCCTCGGAAGCTATTGCCGAGTATTATGAAAGAGCTGACCTCATAAGGCGATTAATAACTCAGGAATTCAATGAGGTTTTCGGGGAAGTAGATTATCTTTTAACTCCTGCAACACCCACGCCCGCTTTTCCTATAGGAGAGCGAACCGATGACCCGATAAGAATGCACGTACCGGACCGAATGACTGCTGGCGCCAATTTGGCAGGTCTTCCCGCGGTAGTCGCACCGGCGGGAATGATAGGGAATCTTCCCATAGGTTACCAGATAATCGGAAAACCTTTTGATGAGAAAGGAATTCTTTCTGTAGTTAGACTCGCAGAGAAAATCGCACCGTTTGAAGGATTTTTAAAGGAAGTCAGAGATGGCTGAATACAAACCAACAATCGGCGTTGAGGTACACGCACAGCTCAGGACTACAACAAAATTATTCTGCGGCTGTCCGGTGAGTTTCGGAGATGATGCCAATACAAATGTCTGTTCTGTTTGCCTGGGGCTTCCCGGAGTTCTTCCTTTCCTTAATAAAAAGGCTGTGGAACTCGCTATAAAAGCAGGTCTTGCTTTGAGTTGCGAAATACATACGAAATCTATTTTCGCAAGGAAAAATTACTTCTATCCTGATTTACCAAAAGGTTACCAGATTACACAATACAGATTCCCAATTGCAACGGATGGGAAAATTTTAGTAGAAGGTAAGGAAATAAGAATAAAAAGGGTGCATCTTGAAGAAGAATCAGCAAAATCGATGCACGAAAAGGATAAATCCCTTATCGACTACAACAGATCCGGTGTGCCTTTAATAGAAATCGTGACGGAGCCGGATATAGATTCACCTGATATGGCGGTTGCTTATCTTAAAACTTTACAGAAAATATTACAATTCGAGAACGTATCTAATGCTGTAATGGCAAGGGCTGAATTCAGGTGCGAACCGAATATATCGGTAAGTAAAGAAGAAGGGGTACTCGGCGTACGAACCGAGGTAAAAAATCTTAATTCTTTTAAAGCGGTTAAAAACTCGCTTTCATCTGAAATTAAACGACAAATAGGGATTCTCGAAAAAGGCGGAGTGGTTGAACAGGCTACAATACATTATTCCGAGGAAACCGGGAAAACGTGGGTGGCTCGGTCAAAAGAGGAATCTTCCGATTACAGATATTTTCCCGAGCCGGACCTGCCGCCTCTCATTGTGGATAAAAAATGGATAGAGGAAATTAAAGCGACTCTCGGGGAATTACCCGGAAAGAAAAAAGAAAAATATATTTCCCTTGGACTTAGCAAAGAGGACGCAAAAATAATCTCGAGTTCCTCTGCTACTTCTAGTTTATTTGAAGAAATATTAAAGGTAATTAATGAACCCATAGAAGTAAGCAAATGGATACTTAGAGATTACAGAAGCCTGGGAGAACCTGACATATCCCCAGCCTCTTTTGCCGAGATGATAGGAATGGTTTTAAATGGCGAAATTTCAAGGAACGCGGGAGCAGAAGTACTCGCAGAAATGGTAAAAACAAAAAAAGCCCCAAAGCAAATAGTAAAGGAAAAAAATCTTGCCCAAATATCAGATTCGGCTGCCTTAGAGAAAGTTGTACGGGAGGTTTTAGATGAGAATCCGGATGAATTAGCTCGTTTGAAGAAAGGAGAGAAAAAACTTATCGGATTCTTCATCGGTCAGGTAATGAAAAAAACTTACCTCAAAGCGGATCCAAAAGAGGTTTCACGGATAATATCCGAATATGAAAAAAAATATTGAGATCAAAAAAGCGTCTGTTCATAACTTAAAGGGAATAGACGTCGATATACCGCGTGATGAGTTGGTGATTATAACCGGTATTTCCGGTTCGGGTAAATCTTCACTTGCCTTTGATACTATATACGCAGAAGGGCAGAGAAGATATGTCGAATCGCTGTCCGCTTACGCGAGGCAGTTTTTAGGGGTTATGGATAAACCGGAGGTTCAATCTATAACAAACCTGTCCCCCACAATTTCAATAGAACAAAGAAAACTTTCTCGTAACCCTCGTTCAACCGTGGGTACGGTAACCGAAACATACGACTATCTTCGTGTGCTTTTCGCCCGCACAGGCACCGCGTACTGTTATAATTGCGGAAAGGAAATATCTTCTCAGACCGTGGATGAGATTGTTGCTCAAATTCTATCATATCCGGAGGACACCGGTCTTTACATACTTGCACCAATTGCCAGAGGAAAAAAGGGTACATTTTCGACAGAGCTGCGTAGAATAGAGGGAAAAGGATATGTAAGAGTGATAATAGACGGTGAGATTTTTGATATCGAAAGTGTACCCGAGCTCGATAAGAACAAACCACATAATATCGAAATAGTCGTAGATAGAATAAAGGTAAAAAAAGAAATAAGGAGCAGGATAGCGGATTCCGTTGAAACCGCTCTTTCCGAAACCGAAGGTATATTAATATTACGCGATATAGATAAAGATTCAGTTAGAATATTTTCTACAAAATTTGCCTGCGGGGACTGCGGAATAAGTTATCCTGAAATTTCTCCGAGGCTATTTTCGTTTAATTCTCCCTATGGAGCCTGTCCGAAATGTCAGGGCATAGGAACCGAGATGGAAATAGACCCGGAGAATATAATCCTTAATGAATCTTTATCGATTCTTGAAGGGGCAATAGCGCCAGTAGGAGAACCCGGAGGGAGATTCCTGCGCGAGTTAAATGATGTTGCATTTAAATATGATTTGGACTTAAACAAACCCTGGGAAGATATAGAGGAAAAAGATAGAAATATAATTTTATACGGTTCCGATTACTGGGAGGGAGTGATACCTTATCTGAACAGAAGACACCTGAATACCGAATCCGATTGGATAAGAAGTGAAATAGAAAAATATATGATCTTTGCACCCTGCACGGAATGCGGCGGGGCACGCCTGCGAAAGGAAGCTCTGTCAATCAAAATAAATAATAAAAACATACATGATGTCGCCAAGATGAACATTACTCAAGCACGGAAATTCACGGAAAATATAAAATTCAATGATGAAAGGCAGAAAATAGCTACCGAATTAATAAGAGAGATCCTTCACCGCCTTCGTTTCTTAGAAGACGTAGGCGTAGATTATCTAACTCTGGAACGGTCAACTCAAACACTTGCCGGAGGGGAAGCGCAGAGAGTACATCTCGCGACGCAAATCGGCTCTGGTCTGGTTGGAATTATTTATATCCTTGATGAGCCGACTATTGGACTCCATGAGCGAGACATACTGAGGCTGATTAAAACTTTGAAGTCTCTTAGAGATATCGGGAATACTGTAATCTTGGTAGAGCATGATTTCAAAAGTATTTTATCCGCGGACTGGGTAATAGACCTTGGTCCAGGTGCGGGTGCGAAAGGAGGAAAAGTCGTATTTACAGGTACCCCGGAGGATTTAAAAAAGAATGGTAAAACAATTACAGGCAAATACCTTTCCGGAAAAGAGAAAATTCCGATACCTGATAAGCGAAATAAAAAGAGAAAAGATAAAACCATCAAAATTTTAGGTGCGGAAGGTAACAATCTTAAAAAGCTGGACGTAGAAATTCCACTGAACTGCTTTGTTTGTATAACTGGCGTTTCGGGTTCAGGGAAAAGTACCCTCCTGATCGATATTTTATACAGGGCTTTAGCGAGGACTTTCCACGGTTCAAGATACCTTCCTCTTCCTCACGAAAAAATAGAAGGAGTGGAAAATATCGATAAAGTAATAAACATCGACCAGAGTCC
>CAYRCN010000035.1:0-13275 GCA_964422805.1 uncultured bacterium
GAGCCCTTTTATTCTTCCTTTTAAAAAAGTTTTTAAAGGGCTTCTTACATTAAGAGCTGTTTTATAAAAAAAACTATCGTTTAAACTGCTATGGGGTTCGTCAACAGGAACTAAACTTATAATGAGGAAAAGTACTATTACTACAATTAACCCTTTTATGGTGCCTACTACGGCTCCCAGTATTCTATCGAAAAAAGCAAGGGGTGTTTTATGAATAATTTTTGATAAGATAGAAAAAAAAATGCTGATTGTAAAAAAGTAAACAAGAAAGCTTACAACATATTTCAGCCCCCCCATTTCTAAACCTAAGGGAAGATATATTGCCAGAACAAAAGAAATTATTAGCCCGCCGATCTCAGAGATTTCAATAATAAACCCTTTTATAGTTCCCCATAAGCAAAAACCGACAATAACTATAATAGATAATAAATCAAATAAATTCATTTTAATTTATTTGAAAATGATTTTAAGGAGATACTGAGAGGGGTTAAGTCAAAAAGTGTCGGGGAATTATTTGGCGTTAACGGCTCCTTCTTCCTTTTTGAAGATCTTTACGTTTCCTTTGCCTTTTTTCGCTTGGTTTTTCGTAATGCTGATGTTTTTTTATTTCGCTTCTTATTTTTTCTTTCTCGCATAAACGTTTAAATCGTTTAAAAGCTTTTTCGAAAGATTCTCCTTCTTTTATTGTTACTCCTGGCAAAAATAAATCACCCCCTTTAAAGGTTTTAGCTTTCTTTGTTTTGCCTTTTTATTTATTTTTTACGCTAATATCAGCAAAATTATAATAAAGATTTGATATAAGTCAAGTCTTTAGTGAAAAAAGAAAGCCTTTCTTTTTTCACTAAAGACTTCTGCGGCGAATCGATTTTTATACATGCCGATTTTTTTCGATAAGGGGTTCTTTCCTATTGACAAAAACTGCTTGTTTTTTATTTTCAAACAGATGGTTTATTTACTCCTGATTATCGGGATTGCATTATTGGTAAAAGGTGCAGATTATATGATCGACGGAGCGGTCGAGCTCGCGAAAATTTTTGGTTTTTCATCGCTTTTCATTGGTCTTTCTGTTACAGCTTTAGGGACCAGCGCTCCCGAAGCAGCCGTTTCAATTAAGGCAGCTATTTCGTCTTATCCTTCGATTTCTTTTGGTAATATCCTAGGCAGCAACATAGCAAATATTGGCCTTGTTATTGGTCTCGGAGCCCTTATCTGGACAGTTCAAGCCGGAGATTCAACGATAAAAAAGGAGACTCCCTTTTATCTTTTTGTGATTATTCTAACTCTTTTTATGGTTCGTGACGATTGGCATGGAAAGAGTACGATGTATCTTTCCAGGCTTGATGGAATGATTCTGCTTATTCTCTTTTCTTTTTATCTTCATTACCTTTATTCGATGGCGAAAAGAGATAGAAGGCTTTTTTTACTAAACATGGACACACAAAAAATAAAGCATGCGAAAAAAGAAATATTGAAAGCGTCTGTTTTGGCAGTTATAGGTATAGGTGGTGTTCTTTTTGGGGCGCACCTTATTGTGAGCAATGCGGTAATAATAGCAAGAAAATTGGGTATCTCGGAGCTTTTAATAAGCGTTACTGTAATAGCTGTTGGAACCTCCCTTCCGGAAGCGGCAACCTCATTTTCCGCTATGAAAAAGGGAGAGTCGGATATAGCTATAGGTAACGTAATAGGAAGTAATATTTTTAACATTCTTTTTGTGCTCGGTTTAACTTCAGTTCTCCGCCCGATTGAGTTTCCTCTATTAGCATTCAAAGATTTGTTAATAGGTATCGGAATCTCTGTTGTGTTTCTTTTGTTTGCTTACACAAAAAGTAAAGTATCGAGAAAAGAAGGAGCAATGCTCCTTCTTTTATACATATTTTATATGGTCTTTGTAATTATAAGAAAGTAAAAGGATTACATTCCCGGAGTAAAGTCTATTTTATCATTTAAAGTTTTGATAAATTCTCCGGCAAGCTTCACAGCCTTTTCTATATCTTTTAGAGATACAATTTCAATAGGAGTATGCATATAACGATTAGGGAAACTGATTAAACCAGTAGCTACACCACTTCTGGTAAGTTGTATGATATTAGCATCGGTACCTGTTGCTCGTGGAGCCGCCTCGATTTGATAGTCAATATTGTTTTTTTTAGCCGTACTAAGTAACATATCAAAAATAACAGGATTAATGTTTGCGCCCTTTGCAATTGCGGGCCCTTTATTTAGCGAAATATCTCCATACTTCTTTTTCTCTGTCGTTGGATGGTCTGTAGCAGTTGTAACGTCAAACGCTAACCCAAGGTCCGGAGCAATTCCAAAGGCACTTGTACGGGCTCCTCTAAGTCCCAGTTCTTCCTGAACGGAAGAAACGCAGAACAGGTTTACTTCAACTTTCTCTTTCTCTAAATATTTTAGCAGCGCTCCCGAGGCAAAGACTCCTGCTTTATTGTCTGTTGCTTTCGTAAGAACGAGATCATTCTGCAGTTCTTCCATACCTAATTGGAAGGTTATGGGGTCTCCAATAGAGACGAGGCTTTCTGCTTGTTTTTTGTCCTTGGCTCCGATATCTATCCATAAATCCTTTAGCTGAGGAGTCTTTTCTCTCTCTTCTTTTTCCATCATGTGAATTGCTTTCCTTCCGATGACCCCCCTTATCTTTCCTTTTTTTGTGTAAATATCGACTTTTAGACCGGGCAAAAGAGAAGGGTCAACCCCTCCTATAGCGCGAAAGTATATAAAACCATCGCTATCAATAAAATTAACCATGAAACCAATCTCGTCAGCGTGCCCCGAAACCATCATTTTTAACTTTACTGTACCTTTACGTAAAGCTATTACATTGCCGTGAACATCCGTTTTTACTTCATCGGAGTATTTTCTTACAAATTTTCTGTACACTTCCTGAGCAGGTTCCTCAAATCCCGAAGGACTGGGAGCTTCTACGAGCTCACGGAAAAACTTTTTTAATTCTTTATCCATATTATCATTCTCCTTAAATTTATTATAGCCTGATGCCAATAAAAGTCAAGATGAGATTACCGGACATACAAGGCTTTTGTGATTAGGAAGTATCAAAAAGCCTGAAAAAACTGTAGCTTAAAAAATAATCCCTCTTGACATCCTAAATTTAATATATATACATAAAAACATGCATAGAATACATATATGGGTAAGCGGGGTTGTTCAGGGAGTCGGTTTTAGATATTTTGCCGTAAGAAAGGCAAGAGAATCAGGAATATCGGGGTGGGTGAGAAATACTCCGGATGGAAAGGTTGAGATTGTGGCTGAAGGGGAAAAATGGCAATTAGAAGAGTTTACTAAAAATGTAAAAATAGGTCCTTCTCTTTCCTCTGTAACGGGAACAGAAGTGAAAGAAGAAAAGTATCAGGGTGAATTTGAAGGATTCGAAGTGAGGTTTTAATATGGAAGAATTGAAAAAACATATTAGAGACATACCGGATTTCCCCCAAAAGGGGATTCTTTTTAGAGATGTTACTACTCTGCTGAAAAATAAAGAGGCTTTCAGAGAAGCCATAGACTGTATGACTGACATAATAAGAAGTAAAGAGGTGGACCTTATTCTTGGCGTTGAATCCAGGGGTTTTATTTTTGCTTCACCGATTGCTTATAATCTTGGGTTGCCTTTGAACATTATCAGAAAACCCGGTAAACTTCCCGCCGAGGTTGTCAGCGAATCTTATACTCTTGAATACGGTGAGAATACAATAGAATTACATAAAGACGCGATAAGGGAAGGAGATAGAGTAGTTCTAATCGATGATTTACTCGCAACTGGCGGCACCGCACTTGCAAGCGCTCACTTGGTAGAAAAGTTTGGAGGTAAGATAAGCTCGCTTCTTTTTCTCATAGAATTGACTGACCTTAAAGGGAGAGAAAAGTTAAAGAATTATTGCGTGGAATCAGTAATCAAATATTAAACCAGGCTTAATAAAAAAAATATGGCGAGAGCAATAAGCTCCCGCCTGGAGAAATTAAACACTCAGACAAAAAGACATCTCAATTTGTCTGTTCTTAATTATATGGCTTTTTTTTCTTTTGTCAAGGGTGACATAAATGTCACATAGTTTTTTTAGATTAAAAGTTTATAAATCCTTTATTATAAATAAAGTTCACGTTTCTCCTTTAAAATGTGACATGTATTTATAAAAGTCAAATTAGGATATTTACTTATAATTAATAAAGACAAGCAAAATTTATGTTGCCTACCCCCCATTTTTTTTAATAATGCCCTAGATAAAAATCAGAGGGATTGCTGTTCAGGAAAGCGTCTCGGAGGGTGAGCGGGCATGGTCTCTTGAAATTCTTGTATTTCAAGAGGAGCGAACCCGAGAGCCGAGTGGCAATTTCCTCGCAGGGGAAATTGCCCACGTCTTTATCGAACAGTAATTCCTCTGATTTAGCAAATATTCGAGAATAGCTTTTCCCCGCATATAATTCCTTATATACGTTGCAATAAATGACTTTACGTGTGTTAACGTGAAAATTTTGGGGGGTAGTCAAAAAATTTATGTACTTGACAATTATTGGAAAATTTTTATAATATTTTAGTAAGGTGATCATAAATATGAAATTTTTAAAGGTGTGTGTTATACTCTCTTTAACACTATTTCTAGTTCTACCTACACGGCTGCTAGCCGCCGAAGAACTCGACCGGTACATGGCAAAGAGTGAAGCTGAAAAAACAGCCAATAACGACGTAAATAGAGCTTGCTGGTTTGGTGCAGGGATGACTGTAATAGGCACTGGTGTCGCAATGATCTGGCAGTCGTCATCGCCTGACCCGGCAGCTTTTGCAGGCAGATCCCCTGTATATGTTAGAACTTATACTGATGCTTATCGATCGAGGGTAAGAAGAGTTCAAACGATGTATAGTTGTATTGGGTGCGGATTTACTCTAACGGTAGGCGGATGCGCACTACTTACCATGGAAGTAAACGAGAGTTGCAATGAAAGTTGCGCAACTTACAATGAAGAGAATTGCGATAATTTTATGGGTGAAAACTGCGGATATGGTAGCTGCTGGGGGGAGGGCTCTTCCTGTGGGAGCAGCGACGGCTCCTCCTGCGGAAGTAGCGACGGCTCCTCCTGCGGAAGTAGTTCCGAAAGCGGTTCCTCCTGCGGAAGCAGTTCCGGAGGATAAGGTAAATTAAAAACACCTCAACAAAAGTAATTGCAGCTTTTTTATTTTTTATATTCTTAATCGCCCATTTAACTTCTTACGCGCTTGTTATAAACAACGCAAAGGCAGAGTTTAGCAGGAATCTTAAACAAAAAAATAACGAAGAAACAATAGAAGGCATTCTCTATTACCGGTTTCCCAATAAGGTTCTTGCGTCCATCCAAAAGCCAATAAAGCAATGGATGTCTTTTGATAGCAATTCTATAATTATATATTATCCTGAGGATTCCGTTGCATTCAGATTTATTTCTACTTATCCTTTTTCGTTTTCTTTTTTTGAAACATTCCTGAACGTTATGAAAGAGGATTTCGGGGTATGCGATCAAGGGTACGCTTTAAAAAATCACCAAATAAAAAAAGATACTTTAACAACATACTGGAAGCCGCCATATATATTATCAAAAACAATCGGGGAATTAAAAATAGTTTATGTTGCCAATAGAATTATTTCTTCTGAGTTAAAGAAAGAAAACGGGGAATTCCTTTTAAGGGCTTCCTATCGAGAACATATTAATTATGGAGAGTACTCTTTTCCGCGAGAAATAAATGCGATGTTGTTTGCGGATAAAGACACCATTATAGAAAAAATCACTTATAAGAATCTCGTTTTCAATGATTCTTTTCCGGAGGAAATCGTGAAATTTAAAATCCCCCAGGGGGTAGAGATAGAGGAGATTGAGTGGTAAATATTATATTCGGTTTTATATATTTAAGTTTATTCTCTTCAGGCGAAGCTAAAGATCAACTGGAATTCCTTAAAGAGGCTAATCCAATAACAAAAGAAGAAACCGAGGAGCGTTTTGTGTCACTTGTAAATTTCAAAGAAACTTCCGAAATCAAACTTGCTTTTTCGGGACTCATCCGTTTTTATCAGATTTATGTATCCTCTCAAGATGTTCCCTCATGTAATTTTACGCTTACATGTTCCCGCTTTACGGCAAAAGCAATACAGGAATATGGAGCAGTTCATGGCTTTCTTATGGCAAGTGATAGGTTGCAGAGGTGTTTTGGAGCCTCAAGAAAGTATTACCCGCGGGATCCAAAAACAGGATACGCAATAGATTACCCTGTAGAAGCTTACTATATTGGTAGATCAAAAGAAAAATCCCCGCTGCCTGAGAATCTATGTTCCGAAAAAGTAAATAAATGCAGATTTAACAGATGAAATACTTAAAGACTCTTTTTGTTTTTACGCTCTTTTTAACTGCTTCCCTGAAAGGAGAAAACTCGGAAGAAATAGAATATTTTAAACCGGAAAACATCCGTAGATTTGCAGATTATTTGTTTGAAGAAAAGCAATATGCTCGAGCTGCAGGGGAATATCAGCGTTTTCTGTTTGCAGCAGATTCGTTCCCCGGGAACACAGATTCAATATTCTTTAAAATTGCTTTATGTTATCGTTTTAACGAGAACTATATATACTCGATAAACTACTTTAAGAAAATTGCTAACGAATACAAACATAGTTTTCTTCTTGAGGAAGCTTATATGGGAATAGGGCTTTGTTTCTCGCTAATAGACAGCTTCGAGGAATCTAATAAAGTACTGAAAGCTTACTTCTTGAATGAGCCAAACGTAGATACCAGGGCCAAACAATTAATAACCCTAAATCACATCCAAAAAAAAGAATGGGATCAAGCAAGAGAGTTTTTAAATGATGCAGACCCTAACTCGAGACAAATATCCCTCCTGATAGGGAAAGGAGAAAACCTGCCTAAAAAGAACAGATTCGCCTCAGGGATGTTTTCCGCAGTAATTCCCGGTTCCGGGAAATACTACTGTGATCGTCCTATGGATGGGTTTCATTCATTTGTAACAACCGGGATTACCACCTGGCAAGCTTACGAAGGATTTAAGGAAGATGGTCTTCATTCGGTCAAAGGATGGATTTTCGGTGTGCTGGGTGGGCTTTTCTACCTTGGAAACATTTATGGTTCCGTTGTAGCTGCAGACATTTATAACGAAGAACAAGAAACGATGTTTAAAATATCGGTCAAAAAATATCTGGATGAGAATTTTAAATAGAAGCTATCTTTATTTTTTAACACTTTTCACCATCCCGCTTTGCGGGAAAGACATTGTTCTTGACCTCGCCGATAGATTTTTCGATCTGGAATTTTATGATGAGGCAATAACCGAATATAAGCGTTATATTCACTTTAACACCGCAACGGGGGAAGTAAGCTATGCATATTACAAAATCGGCCTTGCCTACAGAAATAAATATAATCTAAAAAAATCATTAGAAGCCCTGGAAGCATCAGCACAATCTGCTATTAGCGATAGCATAAGAGAAGAAAGAAAGATAGATGTAGCGGTAACTTGTATTGCCGAAGGCAGATATGATAAGGCAAAATTCATACTTCTTAAGCTTATATCTTTCAGCAAAATAGTTGAAATAAGGAGAAAGGCATCCCTGTTCCTTGGGGTTGCTCATATTTATTGTTACGAGTGGGAATCCGCAAAAGAAGCCTTGGGAACATATTTCGAAGAAGCAGGGGATACCTCGTTTGTTCATACGGTAGACTCTTTGTTTTCTTCTGCAGAGAATAAAAATTATAAATCGCCGACTACCGCAAGGTGGCTTTCTACTTTTGTTCCTGGTACGGGGCAGATGTATACTGGTAATGTAGGTAATGGTGTCAACGCCCTTCTTATTAATGGAGCCAACATATACTTTATTATTTACAAATTATTAAAAGAAGAGTATGGAAACGCATATTTAATATACTTCTTTCTTTTTCGCAGATATTATTTTGGGAATATCTATTATGCGAGAAAAGAAGCAATAGATTATAACAGAAGGCTCAACGAGCAAGCCGCGGATAGTCTCTTCAACTTGCTGAAAACGATGGAAAAACAAGCAAGATAAATTTAATCTGAGCTATTCAAAAAGAGTCTTGACACTTATTTGAAAAATAATATTTTAAATAAAGGAGGTATATTTAATGGTTAAGCAAAGGGATAAGTTTATCCTATTAATTTTAATAATTATGTTTTTCCTCGGTTGCAGCAATAAATTTTTGGTTATTCCCAATTACCCGAACGAAGCTCCTAAAAAGAGTGATTTCTCTAAGATAGAATTGTTTATCACGAAGTTCGATGTGGAAAATTTATCAGACTCAGACGATCCAAGGAAAGTAAGATTGCTCGAGGAGATGCTCATCGAGTATGTAAAAAGCCGGAATATATTTAAAGAAATTCACGGTAGTTTTGGTGGCGGAGGTTCTGCTAAAGGATCATTTTTGACAATGGAGGTAGAGATTATACCTAATGCGATAAGTAGAACGAATGCTTTTCTAAATGTGGTAACTTTTTATCCTTTCTTTGGTCTCTGGCCTGTAACTCCTATCAATGTAACAGCGGAGGTGATAACTATCGTGAGTGTCCATGACTACGAAGGCACGCTGGTAAAGACTTTTAAAGCCGAGGGATTAACGGTCAAATCGAGTAATTATTACGGGCTGTACAAAAGAGAGTCCTTAACAGAGGAAGCTTTAAAAAACAGTTATAAAAAGTCTTTCGACATGGTCGGTGAATACATCGGGGGAGCTCATCGAATTCTTTTAGATGCCGCAGCCCCGGGTGAGTCAGAAAAGATGGAGATATTTGAGGGGGAACCTCCACAGCTAACATACGCTTGTAGTTTGGTTGATGAAAATGGTGATAATGTACTTGAAGGAGGAGAAAGCGTTGAACTTAGAGTCAAAATAGTAAACGAGGGAAATGGTATTGCAAAGAGTGTAAGGGTCAAACTCGCAGGGGAGAGTCAACTTACACAATATCTTGGGGAAGACAACCCCATCGGGGAAATCCTTCCCGGGAAAGCCAAGATGTTAACTCTAAGGAAAGTGCTTCCGTATCATATTAGAAAAGAGGATGCAAGTATTATAATTAAAATTACTGAAGGCCGTGGTTTTCATGCGTTAAAACAAACCGAACTTTTGGTGGCCATGATACCGGCTAAGGTCCAAAAAGAAGTAAAAGTACTTTCTCGTTCCGTAGATGTCGATAATATACCGGGGAAATTACTTGCCGATCAGAATGCTGTTGGAATAATAATAGGTATTTCGAAATATCAGGAACCTACTATACCAGAAATAACATATGCGAAGAGAGATGCTGAAGTTATAACCAAATACTTTGAGAATGTCGTTGGGATACCAATTCAAAATATCTTTACTCTCTATGATGAAGAAGCTACTAAATCCCCCATAATTGAGTTGTTCTCGGAAAGATTACCTTACAAAGTTGATAAGAACACAAAAGTTTTTGTATATTTCGCTGGACATGGTTCCCCTGATGAAGAAGGAAAAGTGTATATAGTTCCTTATAATGGGAGGATTGGTTCAAAGGTGAGGATGTTATCTTTAGAAGAAATCTACAGCTATCTTCACAGGCTTCCTACGAAAGAAGTGGTTGTGTTTCTTGACGCTTGTTTTACCGGAGAAGGGAGATCTGTTCTCGCTATGGGGAAAAGACCTCTGGTCCCGGTTAAGATAACGAGGCCGAAATTCGCGGTTTTAGCCGCTTCTAGAGAGGATCAAACATCCAATGATTTTGAAGAAAAAAGACACGGTTTATTTACTTATTATCTCCTTAAAGCTCTGGGGGGAGCGGCTGATAAAAATTCGAACGGATGGGTTGAACTTGGCGAGTGTTATGAGTACGTCAAAAATAATGTATATAAAACGGCTAGGGAAAATCTCTATACCGAACAGGAACCAACACTCCTGCCGCAGGGAATTCTGGCAGAGAAAAGTATGTTACGAATCTCAAAAGTCGAATAGGAGTGTCGTAGAATGGTGAGGATTTTTTATAGAAACTTATTTTTAATGCTATTTCTTCAATTTATATTCTCAGGGTGCTCTTCGCATGAAATCGGAAGCCTTGACTCGGAGAAAGTAAATTTGATGAAAAGCAGGGCAAGGATAGACAACGTATACTTTGGACAAAGTTTTGAGAAAAGCAGCAAAGAAGAGGCGTTATATCTTGCCAAAAGGGATGCCATTAATCAGATTGTAAGCGAAATTGGAGTTCACGTTCACTCTACCCTTAAGGATTCCATAACGGAAACAAATAAGTATGTGAATGTATATGTAGAGAGTAAGGTAAAAACACAGGCGCTTGGCTTCCTGAAAGGTCTAAAAGTTATAGATAAATATATAGAGACAGGCAAAAAAGGCAAAGAGCTTTTTTTTAACGGTTTTGTTAATGTGAAACTTCCCCCTGGAGAAATCGAAGAGGCAAGAAGAAGAATTGATTCCTACGATAAAGAAATTACTGAAGAAGCAGGAGAGGTTTTTCTAAGAGCTAAAGAAACCGAGGATTCTAATCCCTATGAAGCGATGCTAAAATGTAAGACTGTTACGGATATGTTGAAAGATGTGTGGAAAGCAGAAGCAAAATCATTAATAGTACAGGCAGAGAATCTCATAGGTTACCTGGGAATGAAAACCGATCCGTTAATATCTCTGGAAAAATTAGAGGGAAACACGAAGACAATTAAATCAGCTTGTTTGTCGGACTTTTACGGTTCGTGTTTGGAGAAAAACATCATCAGTATCGGTGATAGGGTAAAGGTAAAATTAGAACTTTTAATGGATTCATATTTATATATTATTAGTTACGATAGGGAGGCTAAAGAGGCGAGTCTTATATTCCCCAACAAGTTTGAAACGGAAAATTTAAGAAAAGGAGAGGTTATCTATCCCGACAACAGTTGTTTTACCGCGGAAGCCCCCAGTGGTTTAAATACTATTTATCTTATAAGTTCCAAAAAGAGGATAGAGATTCCTCCGTTCGGGAAAAAAGATTATTGTGCCTTCCAAAAAAAAGATTTAATTGAATTTATTTCCAATATAAAAGGGAACAAATTTGATGTCAAAAAGATCGATTTTTACATAGATTGATTTATACCCTAAGCAGGATCAAATTACCTGCGGCTTAATCCTACGGGACTAATATTTACAATTCCGAAAAAATTATGAAAGTTACAATACCTTATGGTTTG
Organism: uncultured bacterium; assembly: GCA_964422805.1. GTDB lineage: Bacteria > Hydrothermota > UBA3072 > UBA3072 > UBA3072 > JAFGHJ01. The sequence goes on from CAYRCN010000035.1 coordinate 11,214, forward strand.
GGAAAAGTCGAAGCAGATTTGCCCGAAACTCTTAGCGTCGAGATTGTTTCCCCAAATAAAGTATCTTCAGGGCGAAAAGAGAATATTATTAAAACTGCACTGGATAATCCAGTGGGTAGTGTCCCTTTTGGGAAATGGCTAACGCAAAACAGTAATTTTCTCTTTATAATTAACGACGCAACAAGGCCCACCCCTACTCTGGAGATTTTAAAAGAAGTGGTAAAAAGAATGGATATTGAAAAGGCAAGATATATAATAGCGACAGGTGTCCATAAAGAACCGAAAAAGAAAGAACTGAAATTAATCTTCGGGAAATTCTACAATAAAATCAGATCGAACATCGTAATCCACGAAGCAAGGGATTATAAAAGCCTCGCCAATATAGGAAAAACGAAAAAAGGAACCGAGGTATGGGTAAATAAAAAAATTATGGAAGCAGGAGCTATTATTACAATTGGATCCGTGGAACCTCATTACTTTGCAGGATTTACAGGAGGAAGGAAATCTTTCATTCCCGGACTCGCAGGTTACGAGACAATAGAACAAAACCACAGACTCGCACTGGATAAAGGAGCTGCACCGCTGCGACTTTCAGGAAATCCGGTTCACCTTGATTTGATAGACGGCTTTAAAAAAATCCCCGAGGTCCCAATTTTTTCAATCCAAGCAGTAGTAGGAGACGAAAAAGATTTAAGCAAAGTTTTCTGCGGAGACATACATAAGTCCTTTACAGAGGCGGGTGAGTATGCAAAAAAGATTTTCTGCATTGAAATAGGAGAGAAGGCAGATATTGTAATAACAGTCGCAAAACCACCGTTGGATATAAATTTATACCAGGCGCATAAAGCAATAGAGCATGGCAAATTTGCGCTTAAAGACGGAGGAATACTTATCCTGGTTGCGCCTTGCAATGATGGAATTGGTCCTGATAATTTTTATAAATTGCTTTCTTCCTCTACTGACTGTGAGGAAATAATAAAAATAGCAAGAGATGATTACAAATTGGGTTATCACAAAGCTGCAAGAATTGCTGAGCTGTCAAAAAGAGCTAAAATATGGCTGGTCTCAGAGATCAAGAACGAAATTTTAAATAAAACATTCATAAGGCCTTTTAATTCTTTAGGGGGAGTTGTCGCAAAAGCAATTAGAGAAAAAGGTCAAGAAGCCAGAATTCTTATCCTTACGGACGGAGGAAATACAGTACCAAAAGTAGATGGCGAATTAGGATTAACGTCTTCTTCCTCTTTTAACGGTTCTTATTAAATAGATATATATCGTTTATAATGAGAGTAGCTTTTTAACTCTGAGAAGCAATAGTTCTTTTTTGACGGGTTTTCTCAAATAATCCGAGGCACCCTTTTCTAGGGCCTTTATTTCATCTTCAGAAGCAGACAGAGAAGTTAAAAAAATCACAGGTGTTTTGATTCCTTTCTGTTTTATTATTTCCATTAAAGCAAATCCATCCAGATTGGGCATATTCACATCGGAAATTATGAGGTCAAAATCTTTTCTTCCTATATCAAGTAAAGCAGCAGCTCCGTCTTCGGCAAGAGTTACCATATAGCCGGCGTTAATTAAAAAACGGGATATTAAATTTCGAGAATCGTCGTCATCCTCGACGACGAGAATCGTTTTTTCTTTCTCGCTTTCTTTAGAAGTTTCTCCGTCTCCACCTTCTTCGCTTGCTTTAAATTCTTCTTGCTCTTTGAGAGTGATTTTTTCTGCTCTTTTAGTTGGCACTTCTTCGACAAGTACCTTATTATAGACATCTTCCGGCGTAAATATAAGATTTCTAATCTTCTCAATGGCATGATCAGGCAAAAGATAATAATCTTTTTCTTTAAATGATCGTCGAATTTCCGAGATTGGGGTGCCCCGGCGTATCTCCTCGATTATGCCTTCGTCGAATTTTAGTACCTCGTACACTCCTTCTCTGCCGAAATAGCCCGTATTGTTACAATTCGGACATCCCGCTACTTTCAAAACCCTCTCTGGTAAATCATCCGTGAAAGGTTCCAAGAGTTTTCTCTGTTCATCAGATATATGTACAATTTTGCTGCAA